>DATHUB010000361.1:0-1677 GCA_035462695.1 Coriobacteriia bacterium
CGGTCGTCTTTCGACCTCGTGCGCTCCACGAGGCCGTGCTCCTCGAGCCGGTCGACGATTCCGGTGAGCGATGCTTGCGACGTCTGAGCGCAGTTCGCCAGGTCCGACATCCGGCGCGGCCCTGCCGCCAGCGCGCCGAGAACCCAGAACTGCTGGCGCTGCAGGCCTTGGATCTCGGGGGGCTGATCGACTCCGCGCATCATCCGGTGCCACAGCGTGCGCATCTCAGCAGCGAGCTCGTTCAGCTCCGCCGAAGTGACGCGGCTGTCGCTTGGCGGGCACGCGCGGGCAGCACCGGATGCCGAGTCGAGCAAGGATTCTTTCTGAACATGATATTTCATGTGCTGAAGTATATCAGACGCGCGGGCTGAGGACAGCTGACGCGACTAGTTTGTTCGAATCCGTCGAACAGGTTCGCCCCGCTCGCCCTACTAGTGGCGGATGTAGTAGCGGCAGCGGCGGTTCTGCGGACAGTTCTCCGGGACCTCGGAGCGCCCGAACATCCATCCCTCACCTTCAACGAAACATGAGCAGTAGACGCGCTTCTCGGCGTCCTTCACGCGGGGGTCCCAGACATCCTCGTCCACGGGTGACTCGCGCCACCACGTGCACTTACCCTTGATTGGTGCGAATGCGCTGCTCACGATTCCGCCTTCTGAGGACACTCCGGATACTCGAAGGTATCGGCAGAAGGCGAGTGCGGGTAAAGTCAGCGAAGTACCGGAAACCCCCGATCGGAGGCATCCAGATGGCAGCAAGCGACGGCCAGACCGTCATCGTTCATTACACCGGCACCCTGGCGGACGGTAGTGAGTTCGATTCGAGCAAGGGACGCGACCCCTTGATGTTCACCGTTGGCACGGGAGAGGTCATCCCCGGTTTCGATGAGGCTGTTCGCGGTCTCGAGCCCGGTGAGTCCAAGACCGTCACCATTCCTGCGGACCAGGCGTATGGCCCGCGCACGGAAGAGGCCTTCCAGCGCTTCCCGCGCGACGCCTTCCCCCCGGAACCCGAGCCCGAGATCGGCTGGATGGTGGAGCTGCAGTCCGAGGAAGGCCAGCGCGTGCCGGCCGCCGTTTCCGAGGTCGGTGACGACTTCGTCGTGCTCGACTTCAACCATCCGTTGGCAGGCCAGGACCTCACCTTCGAGATCGAGCTCGTTTCGATCGAGCCGGAGGGCGAGCCCGCCGAGTAGGACGCAGGCCGGTCACTAGCGAACGAAGAAGGAGCCCTGCGGCTGCAGGGCTCCTTCTGCTTTGCAGCGTTCGATGTCGTAGGCCCGCGCGTCGCCGTATGCCCCCGCAGTCACCGCTACTCGTATGCGATTGCCTCGGCAACGCTCACGCGAGCTGCGCGGGACGCCGGCAGCAGGCTCGCAAGCACCGAGATCACGACGACGAAGGCGAGCCATGCGACCACACCCTCCGGAGAAAAGGCGAAAGACAGCGGGAAGCTCATCGCCTCGCCGAGGGCGCGGGCGAGAAGCCATGACAGCGGTACGCTGACGACGACTCCGAAGGCCCACGAAACGAGGCCAACCACGACCCCCTCGGCGATGAAGATCTGATAGATGGAGGCGTTCGATGCGCCGATCGCGCGCATCACCCCTATCTCGCGCGTGGACTCCAGCACGTTGATGCTCATGGTTCCGGACAGACCGATTCCGCCCACGGTGAC
>DATHUB010000362.1:0-10572 GCA_035462695.1 Coriobacteriia bacterium
GGAAGAAGCGCATTACCGGCTCCGGTAAGGCCGCGGCCTTCAGAAAGCCGTAGAAGTTCTCGAGAGCCTCATCCAGCGCGTGCTCGACATCGTCGGGGGTCTCGGCGTCCTCGAGATAGCGGCCATAGGGAGTCTCAGATAGTAGTCGCTTCTGCTCGGCGAAGCTGGGGGCGTCGAGCAAGCGCTCGTAGGCCGAAGCATCGAGGGTGCGCGTCTCGAGGACCTTCACCTTGCCGACGGCAAAACCGTAGCGAAGTGAGTCCCTCGTAAGTCTCGCTTCCTCGACGATGAGCACGCCCTCTACGCCTCCTCTGCGAACAGCACAGACGCGATCACGAGTTCGAGCTCGTCGCGGCGCTCCTCGACGATTGCGTTGAGCGACAGGTCGGCCCGTACCCGCGAGCCCTCGACTAGGGCACCGCGGGCGAAGGGCGCGGGCTCAGACGAGACGGTAAGCGACAGACCTGGCGCAACCACGCGGAGGGCATCGACGACGGCGTCGGCGCGCGCCGAGTCCGCGGAGCCGAAGCGAAGAGTCTCGCCGCCTCTCGCCACTCGCGCTACGCGTTCGGCGAGGAAGCGCGCGTACTCGTCGGCCGGAGCCGCTGCGAGTGCGTCGGCGGTCTGCGTGAGCGCCACGTCCACCAGCGCGCGGCGCTGCACGAGCGCCTCGTCACGAGCCTTGAGGCGAGCGCTCACCACGATCCGGTCCGCCTCGCGGTGCGCGGCCGTGTCCGCCTCCGCGAGCGAGGAGTCGTGGTGCGCTTCTGCTCGGCGCTGCGCTTCCGCCACGATTTCGGCCGCGCGCTTCTGCGCGGCCTCGGTTATCCGAGCCGCTTCAACCTCGGCATCGGATTCAATCCTGCTGATGATGTCGGCAAGCGCCACGGCTCGTCCTACATGTACGCGGCCTGCAGGCCGAGCAGCATGAGGATCGTGACGATGAGCGCCAGGATCGCATACGTCTCGACGAGGGCCGGGAAGACGAGGGCCGGGGCCTTCTTGCCTGCAGCGACGATGCCAGCCGCGGACGCACCGGTACGGCCCTGATAGATCGCACTGAAGAGACAGAGCCAGGCCACGGGCTGGCACGCGAGGACTATCTGGAACCCTGCCATGCCATCGAGGCCGACGTTGCCGCCGAGAACATCGAAGAAGACGACGACCAGAACCGCCGCGATGAAGCCGTAGATGCCCTGCGTACCCGGCATTGCGGCTATCGGCAGAAGCTGCCCGAACTTAGTGTCGTCCTCGGAGAGGACACCGGACACGACGTTCGAGGCTGCGGTGATTCCGATCGCAGAGCCGATACCTCCGAGGATTGCCGCAGTGCCTCCACCAAAAAGCGCCCAGGCTGTCCCGCTGATACCAAGGAAATTCTCCATCCCTATCCTGCTCCTCCTTCCGAGCCGGCTGCGCCGGCTTCTAGCACCAGGTTGTCCGTGCGTACCGCAAACGGCGCGAACGGTTCTCCGCCCGCATCGTAGAACTTGCTGAAGAACTCAACGAACTGCAGGCGCGCGGGGTGCACGAACGCTCCCAGAAGGTTGATGACGACGTTGAAAGTATGGCCGACCACGAAGATGGCTACCGTGAGCGCTGCGACAAGCACCGCGAACACCATCGATACCCCGCCTGCCTCGAACAGGCCGCTTGCCGGCGCCCAGACGAGGCCTGCGAGTATGTTGAAGACAAAGCCGACGAGCGAACTCGAGAGACCCAAGGCCGCGAGCCGGGTGTATGAGAGCGTGTCACCGATGAAGGCGGACATGCCGTACACGGCGTAGGCTCCGCCAAGAATCCCAAGCACCCCACCTCGCGCGGTCTTTGAAATGATGGCGCCCGCGATGGAAGTGCCGGCGAGTACGCCCAAGCCGAGAGCAACTTCGCCAACCCCCATCATCGTCGTGGCCACGATAACCGATACAAGCCAAGCCCACCCGATCGCGCGATCCCAAACGGGCTTCGTCGCATCGCCAAGCGCAGCCTGAATCGAGCGGCCCTGCATCAGCATCGTGGCAACCAGTCCCACGGAAAGTAGGATCGCCTGCCCGGTGACGGCAAACGCGGCGATCATCGCGAACATGAAGATCGTCGAAAGCTGACCGAAGACTGCTTCCTGGGGATCGCCCCGACGGAATGCGTCATAGGCAGCTATGAGCACGCCAAAGAACACCTGAATCACGCCAAGCACGAGAGTGAAGAGCAGGAACGTGGTCAGCTCAGCGAGGGGATCGAGCACCTGCAGATTGGCCAAGAACGGCGGCAGCATGTCCACCGGAAGCGCGAAGTAGGAGCCGAAGGCCACGCCAAATCCCATCGCGGCTATACCGCCGAGGGCGAGAAGGTTCAGAAAGCGTTTGACGCCAGGGGCGACGTCGAGCCGGTTCTTGATGAGGAGAGAGCCGGCGATGAGCATGGCCCCATATCCGACATCGCCGATGCAGATACCAAAGAAGACGAGGAAGAACGGGGCCAGCAGCGGCGTGGGATCGAGTTCGCCATACCGGGGTCTGCCGTACAGGTCCGTCAGCACTTCGAGGGGCTTCAGCCACTTCGGATTCCGGAGCTCGACCGGAGGGGCGTCTTCAGGACCAGGCTCCTCCAGCGTCAAGTCGATGTCAGCGGCGAGCGGTTCGAGAATACGCTCGAGCTGGTCGGCTTTGTCGGCGACAACCCAGCCCGAAACGACGAACGCTCGCTCCGTGCGAACGAAGTCGCGGCGAACCGTGAGGAGATCGCGCTGCGAATCAAGGGCCTCGATCAGAGCGACCGCGTGGTTGTAGTGCTCGTCGGCAAGCTTCTGCGCTCGCTCGTGAAGCGCCTCACACTCCGCGTCCAGGTCCGCGATGCGCTCAGTGGCCCGTGCGATCTCCTCGGCGGGGTAGTCAGAGAGCCCCGGGAAACTGACTTCGCAGAAGTCGGTGGCGGCCAGGACAGAGCGTACCTGTGCCGCTGCCGATTTGTGGACTATGACAACCCACGCCTGTCGGTCACCCACGGGTCCGAGCTCGTCGACCGTGACTTCGCAGACGGCATCGCGGAGGTTCTGCCTAATCTCAGCGCCCACCGCGGCAGGAACGGTGCCCGTGAACAGGCTCGTGGTGTCCGTGCCTCGCCACTCTCGGATCTGGTAGTGAAGCGGCGTCCATGGCTGAAGCTCCGCGATGAGTTGCGTCAAGCGGGCGCGTTCCCGCTCCCCGGCTGCAAGTCGGTCCGAGATCGTGACGCTCTCACGGTACAGACCCTCGTTGCGATCATCGAAGTGCAGGCCGAGGTACTCGTCACGCTGTAGGTGGACCTTCTCGCTGACGAACGCCGAGAAGGGCTGCTCGTTCACATGGTAGTGGGAGAGGAAGCCGCGCACGAAGTCGGCGTCCGCGATCTGCTCGTCAAGCCCTCGCATCCTCGGGTCGTCGGCATGCACCTCTTCGGCGGGAAGATCGAACGAAGTGGCGTCGATCTGCAGTACGCCTGAGTGCTGCAACGTGCGGACGACATCGTCCATGATGGGCCGATAGCCGAGCACGGTGACCCTGAGCATCGGCGCGACAGACACGTGCTACGCCTGCAGCCGCTCGAGGGCTGCCGCGACGGCAGCTTCCATTAGCCCTTGCGATGCATCGAGCGCGTTGCGCGTCTGGGTGGCGGTGCGCTGCTCGATATCACGAGCTGTGGCCTGTGCAGCGGAAAGCTGCTCGTCTCTCAGAGCCATAGCTCGTTCAAGGGTTTCGGCGCGCTCCCTATCCAACAGCGCGCGAGCCTCAGCTTCGGCATCACGGACCATGCCGTCCGCTCGTTCGCGCGCGGACACAACGGCATGGCGCGCCGCCTCTTCAGCCCTCATTATCTCTTCGAGCTTCTGCATCCCACCCCGACTCCCACAAGAAGCCAACGGCACCCCACAGGCCATGAAGTTCCGCGTTAGTATAGCGCTTCACGCCGAGTGCAAAGAGCCTCTCGGACTATACTTCCAGTAGTCGTTTCGCGACCGACCTGCGGACGGCCACAAGCACGACGAGAACGAGGATGCATGCCCGGTTCGTCCGACAACAGAACGCCTTCAGATCCGGGTCGTCGCAGGCTGCCCTACGGCCGCGCCGGGTCGCAGCCGCGCAAAATCATTCGCTCCGACCGTGTTCACTACGACGGCCTCGACGATCGTCTCAACCAGCCCGCAGGTAGCGAGCGTTCAGAGACGGCGAGGACTCTTCGACCTGTGAGGGACGCAGGGCTCTCAATCGAACGCCGAGGTGCCCGTGATCGCAGACGGGCCGCGGCAGCTCGCCGGAACCGCGCCCTCGCCAGCGGACTTGCTGTTGTCGCGCTCGTGGTGGCGGGCATGGGCTGGCGGTGGATCTCCGACCAGCAGGCAGCGCACGAGCCGCCGGTTCAGCGCTCCGACACGCCCAAGACCGTCATCAAGGCCAGCAATCCGGTTGCGCAGCCGACCCCCGTCTTCGCCACGTACAAGTCACTCAAGCTGCACCTGCCCGTCCCGGTCGACGATCTGACCGAAGTCGGCTTTCACCAGGCCTCATTCGCCTACGCCTTGAAACTGAAGACCCCGCTACCCGACGCAGACATCTCTGAGGCGAAGGGGCAGAAAGGCACCCACCGGGACCTGTCAAAGCAGGAGATCGGGCCGGATGCCGTATTGACCGGAAGCGTACTGCGCATGTGGCGCGATCGACCCGGGAGCCCGAACACGTCAGTGGACGTGGGTGCTGACCCCGGGACGACCGTGATAGCCCCAGTGACGGGCACGGTCGTGCTCGTGAAGAAGTACAACCTGTACAACCAGGCCGCGTATCCGGACTACCAGATTCACATCCAACCGGACGGGATGCCCAAGGTCGACTGCGTGCTTATCCACATCAGAAAGCCGCGGGTGAAGGCCGGAGACAGGGTCACTGCCGGAATCACGCCGCTCGCGGTCGTGCGCAAGTTCTCCGACCGCATGAACATGCAACTGGAGCACTACACGAGCGGCACGGGCGACCACACTCACTTTCAGTTGAACGATGCGACCCATCCTTCGTACGAAGGTCTGGACGGCGCGATCAAGCCGTAGGGTCTGGCGCGTCGCCGTCCTGTGGCTCAGCGCTTCGCTCGATGAATCCCCGAAACCGACGATCGAACTCGTAGCGCTCGAGCATCACCCCACGATTGCAGCCCCTGCAGCGCAGCTTGATGTCCGCGCCCAAGCGCGTGACCTCCCACTCGTTGCTCCCGCATGGGTGTGGCTTCTTGAGCTTGACGACGTCGCCGAGGCGTATGGGTGTTATCGGAACTGCCAAACTCGACCCTTCCCAAAGCAGCACGATCGCCCGCGCGAGGGGACCGTGCGGTATAAGGGAGTATACCGTCGACACAACCACGGAGGACGCCGTGAACACCCCCGCTATCCTGTCTGTGCTGGGCGAAGACCGAGTAGGGATCGTCGCCACGGTGTCACGGGCGCTCGCCGAGGCGCACGCCAACATCGAAGACATCCGCCAGACCATCATCGGCGGCATCTTCTCGATGACGATGCTTGTGACTGTGGATGAAGACGCAACGCCCTTCGACGAGCTTCAGGGACGCCTGAACGAGGTCGCCGAAGATCTGGGACTGCAGATCACGCTTCAGCGCGAGGACGTATTCCGCTACATGCACAGAATCTGACGCCCGCCACCGCCAAACACCCTTGTCCTCACTCGCCGGAAAGGCCCTCCCTCGTGCAGATCACTCCTGAGGAGATCGTCGAGACCCTGCTGATGATCACGCAGCAGAACCTCGACGTTCGGACCGTGACCCTCGGCCTATCGCTCTCGGGCTGTGCCGACACCGATATCCGTGTCGCCTCGCAGCGTGTCTACGACAGAGTCACCACAGCGGCGGAGCGCCTCGTTCCCGTAGCCGAGCAAATCGCTGCAGAGTACGGCGTGCCGATAGTGAACAAGCGGATCTCAGTGACTCCGATTGCCCAACTTGCCGCCGTCTGTTCTGATGAAGACGTAACGCCTCTCGCCGAGGCGCTCGACCGTGCGGCACGGGAAGTGGGCGTCGATTTCATCGGCGGATTCTCGGCACTCGTGCACAAAGGCGTCGGCGACGGGGACCGCCGTCTCATCGCCTCGATCCCTCACGCTCTCAGTGTCACCGAACGTCTCTGCGCTTCGGTCAACGTCGCCACCACGCGTGCCGGAATCAACATGGACGCAGTCATGTTGATGGGCGAGACCATTCGTGCCGCGGCCGAGGCCACTGCGGACCGAAACTGCATCGGCTGCGCCAAACTCGTCGTCTTCGCGAACATGGTGGAGGACAACCCGTTCATGGCGGGAGCGGTCCACGGCACCGGGGAGCCGGACGCGGTCGTGAATGTCGGCATCTCGGGCCCGGGCGTTGTGCGAGCTGTCGTGGCCTCGCTTCCCAAGGAGGCCGACCTCACCGCGATAGCCGAGGCCATCAAGGCAACGGCATTCAAGATCACCCGGGTGGGAGAACTGGTCGCGCGCGAGGCCGCACGACGACTCGACGTGCAGATGGGCATCGTCGACCTCTCGTTGGCGCCGACGCCGGCGGAGGGCGATTCCGTCGCAGAGATCATCGAGGCGATGGGCGTGAAGCGCTGCGGCGGGCCAGGCACCACTGCCGCACTTGCGCTGCTCAACGACGCCGTGAAGAAGGGCGGCGCGATGGGCAGCTCCAGCGTGGGCGGACTGTCCGGAGCCTTCATTCCGGTGTCGGAAGACCAAGGCATGATTCGCGCGGCCGAGAGCGGGGCGCTTTCAATCGAGAAGCTCGAGGCGATGACCAGCGTCTGCTCGGTGGGACTCGACATGATCGCGATCCCCGGCGACACGTCGGCCGAGACGATCGCCGGCATCATCGCCGATGAGTGCGCGATCGGCGTCGTCAACTCGAAGACGACGGCGGTAAGGCTCATTCCTGCCATCGGCAGGCAAGTGGGCGAGCGTCTCTCCTTCGGAGGACTACTCGGCGAGGCGCCCGTGATGGACGTCAACCAGTGGGCCGGCAGCGTATTCGCTCGGCGGGGAGGCCGAATCCCGGCTCCGCTTCAGTCCCTCAAGAACTAGGCCCGCTTACCCGCAGACTAGGGCTAGTTTGGCACCGCTGTGTACACAACCGTCGTGGTGTACGCTCCCGCTTCAAATGCCCAGGGGGCTGCGAACTGGTAGTCGAAGACGTACTGATGGCTCCACCGGTAGCGGGAGCCACTGGCCGCACCGACTGCCGATGGTGTCGTCGAGAAAGGACGCATCGGCGTCGCGGCATGTCCGCGTCCCTCGAAACTCAGCGCAGCGGCCGGGAGCGTCGTCATCGGCGCACCGGTGTCGAGGTTCGTGAAGTCCTGGGCTGTGCAGGTGAGCTCGTAGTGGACGTTGCCCACGCCTCCGACGGTGACGCGAGCCGCGTCGGCCACGAGCACCGAGCCGCCCGGATCCGCTCCGCCCATGTCGACAGCGGTGGGAGTGAGAGCGATCCAAAGCTCTGACGCAGGTAGCGGCTCGGGTGGCGCCACACCGCTCGGCGATTCGTTGCCGGCAACGTCGATTGCGGACACTTCATACGAGTAGCTGTTGCCCGGGTTGAGTCCCTCGTCGACATACGTCGTGGCTGAGGAGGTCGCGACGAATGCGCCGTCACGATAGACCGCATAGTGCGCCAAGCCCGAGACAGCATCGCTTGAGGCACCCCAACTGACCTCGAAGGCGCTCGTGCTGATCGGGTTCGCGGCAACACTGGCAGGGACGGACGGCGCCTGGGTGTCGACTCGGACGAACGCCGTCTTGATGCTCTCCAAGTGACCGGCAGCGTCCGCGGACCTGTACTGCAGGGTGCTCGTCCCCTCCTCGGCCACCGGGATGGGACCAAGGTAGGGCACCCAGGGGCCTGAATTGAGGGAGTATGCCGTCGAGGCGAGGTCACCCGCGTCCGTAGCGGCGAGCGCTATCTCCATTGGCGTACGGATCCAACCCGCAGGGCAGTCGTCGGTCGTCACCGGTGGTGTGGTATCGATCATGATGGGGCCAAAGGACGTGGTCTCTGACCAGTTGTCGGCCTCATCGGCGCTTCTCACGTTGAAGTACCACCTGCCGTCGTCGAACGCGCTCGTCTCGGCCATCGCGAACGTGGTGGTTGTCGCTGTGGTGAAGCCGCACACGCTCACATCGTCCCAGTCGGAGAACTCGTTCGAGTTGTTGACCGAGCCGGAGATTCGCACGCGAACGACGCCGCCTGCGGGCAACGAGTAACTCCGCTGCTGCCACCCTGATGCGGCCATCGGTCCCACCCAGTTCGCAAGTTGCGCCCAACTCATGCCGCCGTTGACCGAGTACTCGACGCGCGCGTAGTCGGCAGCCGTGCTGAAAGCCGAAAGATTGTTCCAGAGGCTCACGTTGGCGCTTGAGAAACCGGTGAGGTCGAAGTCGCTGTAGAAGCTCGCTGTGCGCCTCGATGCGTTGTTCGCCCAAATCTCGGCGGCATACGTTCCGTGATTGCGTCCGGTCGCTTGGGTCAGCCTCACGTACGTCGCACTGGATCGGGTCCAGTCGGCGGGCCAGGTGCCGTTCGAGAACGTCTGCGTTCCGACCGTGGTAGTCGTCGTTGTCGTGACCGGTGTTACCGACGAGTCATCGTACAGAGTATCGGGGACCCCCGCAGAGCCTCGGCTCCACTCATAGGAGCAGCCCTCGACGCCGGCGCACAGATCACTGGATCCGTTGGCTTGGACCGACACGGTGTGCTCGGCAGACCATAAGCCGACTGCGTGCGTCGAGCTCGCGATGACAGGAGCAGTTGGGGCCGTGGTGTCCTCAACGAGGATTGATTGATGAGCGGTCGCGACCGCTCCCCGATCGTCGACGGCGGTCCACGTCACATCCGTCAAGCCGAGCGGGAGAAGTGCGGGGCGATCGTTCGTGAGCGTGACCACTGTGCCGTCCACGTCTGTGGCCGTGGCGTCGCCCGTTGCAGAGTAGCCAGAATGGCTGTGCGGCGCATTGCCCTCGAGCACCCGGTCAACCACCTCGATCTGCGGGGCGATGTTGGGAGTTCCACTACGCACCTGCCACACATAGCGGCCGAGCTGTCCGCCGGGGTCGACCGAGTTCTGCACAAGCGACGTAGCCGGATCAGAGTCGTCGAGTAGCGTGCTTACTCCTGCCTGCGTAGCACCCGAGCCTGGCAGTTCGTAGCCCGCGCCCCCTCCACCCCATCCGGCACGGGCCCTGAGGCTTGACGCATTGGTGGCGATGTCCCACGTGACCTCGTCGTAGTTGAACATGAAGTCGAAGTTGCCGGCCCCCGTGTCAGAGCGGTCCACGATCACAAGCTGAAAGGAGTTGGTTGGAAACGACTGGTTGTCATACGCGGCGACGCCGATCCAATTGACGAAGAACGCGTTCCGACCGTCGACTTGTGGCGTGCTGCCGGCGGTCGTCCTGCTGTACGTGACCTGGGCCGAGCCTGCGTTCCGCGTATCCACGTCAGCCCAGAATGGCGCCATGATGCTGCGGTTGGTTCCAGCCAGCGTCGTAGTGGGGTTGTAGCCCGTGAAGCCCGAGCCGAACGTGCAGTTGCCATTCATGTTGATGTAGATCTGGCTGTAGTTGGTGCCGTTCCAGTTCATCGAGAACGGCATGTTGACCACGAGATTGGATGTGTCGTCGCCTCGCGCAATCACGTTGTCCGCGTAGCCCGTGGGCGTGAGGATCGCATCGGGGCCCGCTGCCAGTGCCCGAGATGGACCCGCAGCCGCGATGGAGACCGCGACGACCAAACCAATGGCAAGCGTGCGCAAGACACGCAGGTCCCGTCTACCCGCGCACCTTCGATCGACGCCTACGGTGTCCCTAACGCCCGCGATGTCATGCCCGCCCCTCTGGATGACGATCTCGCCTTTCGAGTCCTGCACAAGTGGATGCTGACGTCTCCGTGACGTGCATGAGCAGATTTCCAAATGCCAGTCTAATACTGGTAGATGCAAATGCCGATAGACCATTCATTGAGAGTCCGCTTTCCTTGGCCGCTAGGCGAGGACGGGCCAAGAGATGACCGATGATTGGAGCATGCAGTGAAGATGAGGACAAGGATTCTGGTTGTTGCGGTTCTTGGGACGGTACTGTCGCTTGGAGTCGCCTCGCAGGCGGTGGCGGCAACCGACAACATCGTGATCAACGCACAAGTCAATTCGAAGATCACGGTGACCACCGGCGCAGACCACGACTTCGGGGCTTTCGATCCGGACGCGGCCAATCCCGCGCCCTACGCGGCGCCCGTGAACGTACGCTCGAACGTCGCCTACACGTTCGCCCGCTCGGTCACGAGCGACTTCCCCGTCGGCATGCTTTCGCTGAACACGCCTGTCGCCATGGACGGGGTCACTGTGAACCCCAAGGCGCCGAGCGCCGCGGGCGTTAACTGGCCGCAGACCTATACGCTCGACCTGCGCCCCGCAGGCGACTGGGTCGATCCAGGCTCCTACAGCGCCGACATTCTGTACACCGCGCTCCCGTAGCGTCCTAGACAGTCGAACGAAGGAACAAGACCCCGGTGCTCGTG
>DATHUB010000363.1:0-11129 GCA_035462695.1 Coriobacteriia bacterium
ACGCCTTCGACTCCATCAACCACTTCTTCACCATCAGCGAGATGATCACGGTCGGCTCGAGCTACTGGAACATCGGAATCGGGCGCGACAAGGGCGATGTCGCTGGAGACGCCGAGGGGATGTCGACCATGCGGCGTCTCGGCGAGAACCTCGCATGGGTGATGGAGCGGCTCGGTCAGACTCGGTAGTCGTCGAGTGCGATAGCTCCCGACCCGGACGATGGGATCGGATCGGGATGCTCAAGGCGGTCGGGCGCGGTGCCGCGCACGCGCACGCTGCCCTCGATCACCTCGGCTTCCTCGACTACGAGCCCCGGCGCAGCCGCAAGCATCGAGTTGAGATACGCGCTGAGCGTTGTGAGCGCTGCCGTCCGCCGTTCGCCGCCTACCGAGAAGCCTTCAACGGAGAGTTTGGCGCCCCCCTGTGCGATCACGATCTGCCCCGACAGGAACGTCAGCGGGGCGGAGATGGCCGCTTGATACGAACCCCCGTTGAGCGTGATCCGGCCTGAGAGCGAGGCGAAGTTCTCCTTGGGGAAGTCGACCTCGACCTCCTCTAGGGCCGCCTGGCCACCGAAGTCGTCGGTCTGGTAGCGATAGACGGCCAGCAGGGCGGCAACTTCCTCGGGGGTGAAGGTCGCCGAGAACTCCTGGCGGCCCGAAGGCACGACCTTCTCCAGGTCTACCGGGCCGCCGGGGAACGTAGCCTCGACGCCTGCCTTCTGCATCGCAGACTCCCACGGGCCCCGATAGCGGGAGAACTGCTCCACCGCCCGCGTCGCGACGGGTTTGTCGCGCCCATTCGCCCACCACACGAGAGCTGCAAGGCCACCGACTAAGAGGAGTATCACCGCGATCACCGACGCCGCGATGATCGGACCGCGGTTCTTACTCGGGGCCGACGAGGTCTGTTCGGAGGAGCTCGTTTCCATGCCGTGACCGTCCTTGAAGGGAAGATTAACTCCTGCCGAGGATGGTACCCTCAGCGGCAGCATCCTCTACGGAGGGGGACCGGATGCAACTCTTCGCCGATGCAGCTCTCTCGGCCCGCCTCGAAGCGCTTGCTGCGAGTGAGATGCGCCGCTTCGTACAGACCGCTCGCGCGCTTGACGCTCACAGTGACGCAACCGCGCTGGAGGTGGCGGGCGGTGTGGCGGCCTACTTGGGTGCGGGCTCACCGGTGAACCAAGCGGTCGGCCTCGGGATGTGCGGGCGGGTGAGCGCCGAGGAGGCCCATGCGCTCGAAGCCTTCTACGCAAGCCGCGCCCAAAGAGGCCTTGCGATGGTCAGTCCGCTCGCCGATCCTTCGCTGCTCTCCGTCCTCGCGGCGCGGGGCTGGACGGCCGACTCCTTCGAAAACGTCCTCGTGCGCGAGTACCTCGACGCTGAGCGGTTTTCGGGGCCGGAGGGCGTGGAGGTGGTCGAGGTTGTCGATGACGAGATGAAAGCGGTGTGGGTGCAGGTCGCTGCCATCGCCTTTTCAGCACCTTTGGAGCCACAGCCTGCACAACTCGAGCTTGGACGTATCGTCGCCGCCCGGCCACATACCTGCCTGTTGCTGGCGCTCGTCGATGGGCGACCGGCGGGTACCGGGGAGCTCTTCATCGAGGACGGAGTTGCCTGGCTCTCCGCGGACGCCACCCTTCCGCAGTTCCGTCGTCGCGGGGTACAGCAGGCGATGCAGGCGCGACGGCTCCAGCTGGGCGCAGATGCGGCGTGTGAGTTCGCGGTCAGCGAGGCGCTTCCCGGTAGCGGCTCACAGCGCAACATGGAGCGGGTGGGCTTCCGCGTCGCCTACACGCGAGTCGACGTCGTGGCCCCGTTCCCGGTTCAGGCCCAGTGACCGAGCGCGACGCCTACATCCAGCTCGCAAGCCGCGTGGCTCTCTCATACCTCTCGACAAGCGCGCCGTGGGGATCGACGGTTCGGTTCGGCCGAGTGCCCGGACAGAAGACGATCGTATTCACTCCGCGCAGAAGCGAGGATCGGAAGCGAACCCCCGTACTTTTCGTTCACGGTGGGTCGTGGTCGAGTGGCTCCGCGTCGACCTACCGTTTTGTGGGCCGGTGGTTCGCTCGGCAGCGACCCGCCGCCGTCCTCGGCTATCGGCTGGCCGGAGTGGCCACTTATCCCGCGCAGCTGAGCGACGTGCAGGCCGGAGTCACCTCAGCCGTAGAGAGCTGGCGGGCGAAGGGGAACGCCCCTTTGGGGATTGTACTGGCGGGACACTCGGCGGGTGCACACCTCGCTGCGCTCGCGGCCCTCGACCGCGGCTGGAAACCGCCGGTGCCAGTCGTGGGACTGCTTGCGCTCTCGGGGCCACTCGATCTCGCAACGGTGTGCAAGGAGCCGAGCTGGTGTCCGTCCGTTCGCGCCCTCATGGGCGGCGACGAGGGGTGGGACATCGCCGACCCGCTTCTGTGCCTGACCGGTGACGAACGCTTCTCGGCGCTCGCGATCCACGGAGAGCTGGACCGGGTCGTGTCACCGCTTGCATCCGCCCGCTTCGTGGCGCGGATGTGCGACCTGGGAGGGGATGCGCACCTCGATCTCGTGGACAACGGCTACCATGCGACTGTGATGAACATCTTCGTCGACCGGCTCTCGCAGGGCGACGATGTACGGGGGTTTCTCGACAGGATCGACGGGCGGCAGATGAGACGGGGGAGCGAGACGTGACGACTGAGGCATCCGCGACAAAGGTCGCGTTCGTTGGGACTGGCGTGATGGGTTCGTCGATGGCCGGACACCTGCTCGACGCGGGCTATCCGGTCACCGTCTACAACCGCACGAAGGCCAAGGCGCAGCCGCTGCTCGACAGAGGAGCCGCGTGGGCTGGGACAGCGGGTGACGCGGCCGCAGCCGCTGACGTCGTGATCACGATCGTCGGTTACCCCGCGGACGTCGAAGAGGTCTACCTCGGTGCCGGAGGCATCCTTGAGAGGGCCCGCGAGGGAGCGCTTCTCATCGACATGACGACGTCGGCTCCGTCGCTCGCTCAGCGGATCGCCAGGAAGGCCGCCGTTCGGGGGCTTCGTCCGCTGGATGCGCCGGTCTCCGGAGGCGACATCGGCGCGCGCAACGCGACTCTGACCATCATGGTCGGAGGTGATGCGGGCGCCTTTGCCGATGCGGAGCCGGTCTTGAGGGTGCTCGGCCGGAGCGTAGTCAGGCAGGGTGGCCCCGGAGCGGGCCAGCACGCCAAGATGGCGAACCAGATCGCAATCGCAGGGTCGATGTTCGCGACGGTTGAGATGCTCGCCTATGCACGCGCGGTGGGACTCGATCCGGCGACGGTCCTCGAGTCGGTGACGGCCGGCTCGGCCGCATCGTGGTCGCTCGAGAACCTGGCGCCGCGCATTCTGCGTGATGACTTCGCGCCAGGTTTCTACGTGAAGCACTTCGTGAAGGACCTGCGTATCGCTCTTGTCGCTGCGGAGGCGGTCGGCGCGACCTTGCCGGGACTCGACCTCGCCAAGCGCATGTACGAGCACCTCGAGGCATCCGGAGGCGGCGAACTGGGGACGCAGGCGCTCTGGCTGCTGTATGCCGACGCTCAGGCTCGCGAGGCGGAAGGCGTGAGCGCGACGGCCACTGCGGGAGACGGCCTGTGCTAGCCCACTGTCGGGTGCGGCCTAGGATCTAGAGCGTGGCCTCGGCAGCCGATTCGTAGGTCGCTCCCGCGCCCGTCGTCACGCCGCTCGCCGAGTTCGCGAACTTGCCGGCGTGAGCATCGGCGGTGATCTTGTCGGCGTGCTGGCACATCCCTCGAAGACCTCCGAGAAGCTGCTCGCATTCGACATCGTCCATGCCGCGAGCCACCTCATCGCTCCACTTCTTCGCGAGGGCGCCCACGGGCTCCGCGAGCGTCCAGCCGAGGTCGGTGAGTTCTACGACGCACGCGCGGCTATCTCTGCTGCTCGCCGTCTGACTGACGAGCCCGAGCCGGACGAGCGCGGAGACGTTGCGAGAGACAGTGCCCTTGTCCACGCCGAGATGACGTGCGATGTCGTTTTGTGTGTCGCCCGAATTGCCGGACCACAGGTAGGAGAGCAGCGGCACGTGCGCGCTCGAGATCCCGTAGGAGGCGACGACGACATCAAGGTAGTTCTGATAGCTGCGGGCCAAGAAGGAGACCAGCCGCCCGTAGGAGTCCTCATTCGCGAAGCTGCGCTCGGTCCCGGCCGGGCTCTGTGCCTTCACGGCATCTTTTGGAATGATGGCCATCGGACCCTCCATATCAAAGGCGTGTTCGCGTCGAGAATCAATCGACGTGGCATCATTGTGACAGTCACAACCTGTGAATTCTATCCGTGCGGTCACATTTATTTCCGACTGTAAAGAATTACGGCATTTCGAGGATTTCCTTGATGCGGTTCGGCTTGAAATCGATGCAGACTTCGTCGCCCTTCTCGAAGGTCGGCGTATGCAGGCGGCCTTCATTGAGGCCCGCGGCCCGCTCGCGCCCTTCCACATCGGTGTCGACGTCGACCTCCTGATACGGGATGCCGTGGTCGTCAAGCCACTGCTTGGCCCGTCGACAGTCTGGGCACCACGATCGGCAATAGACCACGAGTCCGGAGGCCTCGTCCGCCGCCTCGATGTCGGACGCGTCTCCCAAGGGCGCTGTGCTCACATGACCACCTCGTGTCGGGCTCAGGGCGAACGGAGACAACCAAGTAGAAGATACCCATTCGTCCGGCCCAGGCGGTTGGTGTCAGGTATTGGGGCGTGCCAGCACTAGCACCGTTTTCGCGCTAGGATTGAGGCATACGAGAAGGGGAGGCCCAATGGCTGACGACGCACACGCGCTCGCCGTCTTCATCGACTTCGAGAATCTGGCAATCGGCATGGAACGGCAGGGGACTCAGGGCCGCCGGCGTAAGAATCCGGAGCGCTTCGACATGAGCAGAGTGCTCGAGCGGCTCGTTGAGAAAGGCAAGATTGCCACGAAGCGTGCCTACGCGGACTGGGGCCGATTTGAGGAGTACCGCACACCGCTTCACGAACTCGGCATCGAACTCACCGAGATCCCCGAGCGCGTGATGACTGGCAAGAACTCGGCAGACATCCGGCTCGTGGTCGATGCGATGGAGCTCGCGTACACCAAGGAGCACATCGACACTGTTGTGATCGTATCGGGCGACTCGGACTTCACGCCGCTGGTTTCGCAGCTCAAGGAGAACGGCAAGACGGTCATCGGAGTGGGAATGCGGGACTCCACAAGTGACCTGCTCGCGAGCAACTGCGACGAGTTCATCTACTACGAGGACATTGGGGCCGCCGCGGGAGCGCCGACGATAACGGAGACCCTGCCCAAGAAGAAGCAGCCCGCCTTCAAGCTCCTGTTCGAGACCATCGAGGCTCTCCAGCGCGAGAACGTGGGCGCGATGCACAGCTCGCTCGTCAAAGACACCATGAAGCGAAAGAACCCGTCGTTCGCCGAGTCGGCCTACGGGTACAAGTCCTTCACGCAGCTTCTGGAAGACGCGCAGTCACTCGGCTACGTGACGCTCAGCAAAGATGCCCGCTCCGGCACGTACGTGGTGAACGGCTTCGTAGGACAGTGACCGGGGTCACACATGACGGGTGAGCGGGGCTGTAGGCGAGGTTTGCGCGTGCCGAATGCTAGAATGTCGGTGCCTTCGTCATCGCAGCCCAGTCGTCGTACTCGAGGCCATTCATGTTGAACTTCTCCCACCCCCACATGCGTATTCGCATCACCATCGCCGTCGCGCTGACGGCGTCGTTGCTCGTTCCGTCAGCCGCGCTCGGCATCGCGCGCGAAGACGTCCTCTCCCGTGGTGAGGTGTGGATCGCCAAGAAGGTTCCGTACTCGCAGTCGAGGTACGCACGCATCGACGGCACTCTCGTGCCTGACAGCACGTCCGAAAGCCGGTACGGCTACCGCACTGACTGCTCGGGGTTCGTCTCGATGTGTATGGCGATAGAGACGGCCGACGGCTACCCCCTCTCGCTCGATACGGCGACCCTACCGTACCGATGCGATCCGATCACGGGTACAACAACCGAGCGGAAGAACCAGCTTCGTCCCGGCGACATCATCCTTCGGCCAAAAAGCAGCACCGCGTACGGGCATGCTGTCATCTTCGTACGCTGGGTCGACTCTACGAAGAAGAGCTACATCGGCTACCACGAATCGAGCAGCAAGGGAGGTGCGGTCGCGGCCACGATCACCTATCCGTTCTTCAGCGAGAGCGGGTTCAAGCCGTACCGCTTCAAGACGATCGAGAACCAGAAGCTTCGCCGTTCCCGTCTGTGGTTCGAGCGGCTTCCTGCGACCTCAGGCGCGAGTGTGAGCTCATTGCCCTCCGCCGAGACCTCCCGGCTCCTTGAGCCCCTGCCCGCTACCGCGCCGACCGCGACGCCGTGACGGAACGCCTGAGATTCTTCGCACCCTGCCCTCCGGGCGTCGAGCCCCTGCTCGCTGACGAGCTTCGTCGGTTAGGGCTGCGCGGCGTTCGCCCCCAGCGGTCCGGCGTGCTCTTCGCCGGTACCGTGGCCGACGGTCAGCGCGCCGTCTACTGGACGCGCCTCGCCTCCCGGGTTCTGCTGACGCTTGCCGAAGTCGACGCCTCGAGCACGGTGGCGCTCTATGAAGGCGTGCGCGAGTTGCCGTGGGAGGAGCACGTTCGAGCCGACGGGACGATCTCGGTCGATGCCGGCGGCACGAACGATTCCCTGCGAAACACTCAGTTCACCGCCGTGCGCGTCAAGGATGCGGTAGCCGACCGATTCCGCGACAAGTGCGGCACGCGTCCAAGCGTGGACGGCCGAGCGCCCGACCTGCGCATCAACGTGGCCGTGCGAGCCCGCACCGCCACGATCAGCATCGACCTTGCGGGCGAGCCGCTGCACCGCCGCGGCTATCGCGAGGCGGGCCTGCAGGTCGAGGCGCCGATGAAGGAGACGCTCGCGGCCACCGTGCTCGAGGTCGCCGGCTGGCGCGAGATTGCCGAGCGCGGCGGCGCGTTCGCCGACCCGATGTGCGGCTCGGGAACGCTCGCCATCGAGGCCGCGCTCGTGGCCGCCAACATCGCCCCCGGGCTGCTTCGCGAAGGGCACCCGATCGAGCGCTGGCTCGGCTTCGATGCCGAGGCTTGGCAGCGGCAAGTGGTCTCGGCCGAGCGGCGGCGGGCCGAGGGGCTCGAGCGACTGCCGGTCATCCTCGCGTCCGACTCGGATCCGCGAGCGGTCGACATCGCGAAGCGTTTCGTCGCGCGCGCTGGCCTGGACGGATACGTGCGCGTGGAGCGCAAGGAACTCGAGGGGTTCGTGCCGCCGCCTGGTGCGAACTCCGGACTCATCGCCACGAACCCGCCGTGGGGCGAGCGCCTGTCGGATCGCGCCGAGCTGCCTGCCCTCTACGCGGTGCTCGCCTCGACGTTCGAGGCCTTGGCGGGCTGGCGGCTCGCCGTCGTATCGCCTGACCCCGACCTATCGACGCACCTTCACCTGAACCCGGCAGGCATTCACGCGCTGGGGACGGGCAAAGGCGCAGCGACCGTGACCGTGTTCGAGATCGGCAAGGCGAGCATGCCCGCCGAGACGGGAGACAAGAGGCCGGGCTCGGGCAGGACCGCGCGCGAAGCGCGAGAGCAGCGCGAGGCTCGACGGCCCGACAAGGCAGCAGTCACCTCGGCGACGATCGCCGCATCGACAGCGGATCCCGCCGCCGTGCGAGAGACTGTGAAGGGCGCGGCGGAGTTCGCGAACCGGCTCGGCAAGATGGCGAAGCACTATGGGAAGTGGGCGCAGCGGGCGGGTGTCACGTGCTATCGAATCTACGACGCGGACCTACCCGACTTCTCGTTCGCAGTCGACCTGTACCAAGGCGCGGGTCCCGACGAGGGCAAGCGCTGGGTGCACATGGCCGAGTACGCGGCGCCGGCGTACATCGACGCGGAGCGCGCCTCTGCTCGCCTGGAGGCCGCTGCCGCTCTCGTGCCCGAGATACTCGGGGTCGCCGCCGAAGACGTGTTCGTCAAGCGTCGGGAGCGTCAGCGGGGGAGCACGCAGTACGTCAAGCAGTCGCGCCAGGGGGTCAAGGGCGTCGTCGCCGAGAACGGCCTGCTGTTCGAGGTCAACCTGTCCGACTACCTCGATACGGGACTGTTCCTGGATCACCGTGATACGCGTGCTTGGATTCGCGAGCTGGCCGCGGGAACTCGCTTCCTCAACCTGTTCGCGTACACCGGCTCGGCCACCGTCTACGCCGCCGCGGGCGGGGCGGCTCAGAGCACGACCGTGGACCTCTCGGCGACCTACACCGCGTGGGCCGGGCGGAACATGGCCCTGAACGGCTTCGAGACACCCGAGCACGTGCGCGTCCAGGCTGACACGCTCGCATGGCTCGAGGAGGCCGCCGGGCAGCGCGAACGCTTCGACCTTGTCTTCTGCGACCCGCCCACCTTCTCCAACTCGAAGCGGATGGACGGCACGTGGGACGTTCAGCGCGACCACGTCGTCTTGCTGACAGCCGTGAACGACGTGCTCGCCGACGATGGAGTCATCGTGTTCTCGTGCAACCGCCGCGGATTCACTCTCGACGAGGCGGGTCTTGCCGAGGCAGGGCTCACAGCCAAGGACGTCGCGGCCCGCACCATCCCGAAAGACTTCGAGAGCACGCCGGGCATCCACTCATGCTGGAGGATCGAGCGCGCATGACAGGCCGCTACAGCGCGGGCGGGGGACTGCCCGAGTACTCGGTCAGAACCAGCGCCCGTGCGCGCCGCGTGAGGCTGTCCGTGACTCCTCGGCATGGTCTCGTCGTCACCGTCCCCGAACGCTTCTCGGGCGACGTGCCGTCGCTCGTCGCGTCGAAGCGCGAGTGGGCCGAGCGCGCGCTCGCGCACGTGGCCGAGAAGCGCGCGCTGCTGCTCGCAGGGCCCGAGGCGCTCCTCCCGCATCAAGTGGAGCTGCGTAGTCTCGGCATCGTCCTGCCGGTCGAGTACCGCGCAACCGCGTCCCCCACGGTGAGCGCGAGGGCAAGTGCCGGAGGCGTTCTCGTGAGCGGTGACATCGACGATGCCGAGAAGTGCCTGGAGGCTCTGCGCAGGTGGCTCGCCCGAACCGCGAAGGCCGAGCTCCCGCGGCGGTGTACGGAGTTGGCAAGCGAGCACGGGATCCAACCCCGGACCATCGCGGTGAGTTCCGCGCGTACTCGCTGGGGCTCGTGTTCGGCGCGCGGCAAGGTGATGCTGAACCGCAACCTGATCTTCCTGCCGCCGGAGCTTGTCGACGCCCTCATCCTGCACGAACTCGCGCATCTGCGCGTCCTCGACCACTCGCCGCGATTCTGGTCGCTACTGGCAACCCTCGACCCGCAGGTCCTCGAGCACCGAGCCCGACTCAAGAAGGCTTCCGATCTGGTTCCGGTGTGGGCCGATGGCTGAGCGACTTCCGACCCCACTGCGGCCCGTACGCGATGTACTCGTCGCTACAATTGAGGCGGGTCAGGAGAACGACCTGATGCTCTATGCGCCGGCGATGGCGTACTCCCTCCTGGTTTCGCTCGCCCCGCTCACGGTTGCGCTCTCGCTCCTCACGTCTCGTTTGGCCATACCGGCGATGCTGCCCGGATCCCCGCTCTCCTCGGCAGACCTCACGGCCGAGGCGCTCTACGGTGGTTTGGGATGGGCGGGCCCCTGGGCCTCCGTGGCGGCCCTACTTCTCACGATCTACGGCGCAACCGCCCTCTTCGGCCAGCTGACACGCGCGCTCTCTAAGATCTGGCGGCAGCCTGGCGCCCCTCAGGGACTGCGCGGGCTCGTGCGCCATCACCTTGTGTCGCTCCTGCTTCTGGTAGCCGCAGGCCTGGCGCTCTTCGCTTCGGCGATCGTCGGTAACGTGCTTGGTGGCCTGGCGTCCGCCGCAGTTGAGCTGGGAGTTGTGCTCGACATCGATCTGCGCTGGGTCGAGACGCTGCTCAGCGCTCGGAGCCTCCTCGAATTCGTGTTCGCGTCAGTCCTCTTCACTGTGACGTTCGTTAGCGTGCCGAGAATCCGGCCTCGGGTTCGCGACGTGCTCCCCGGAGCGCTCATCACCGCAGCCGCCTATACGCTCGGGCAAGGGGTGCTCGGCGTCTACCTCTCGTCGGCTGCGCGGTTCACGGCGCTCGGCGCGTTCGGTTCGTTCCTGGGCTTCATCGTGTGGGTCTACTACACCGCCGCGATCGTGCTCTGGGGTGCCGAGCTGACGTATCAGATGGCTCGATATCGCGTCTGTCGCCGAGACGACGCCGACAAGGAGCCCTACGAATGCGGCCCGAGGAGCGTCTCGGGGGACGCCGCCACCCCGCAAACCTGACACTCGCGGTCGGCTGTCGTATAATCCTCGTTCACCTTAACGGCGGTTCTCGGCTTCACGCCGTGTTGGAGACCGACATTCTCTGAAGCGAGCCCTCGCTTTCGGTCCCCATAGATACAGGAGGTTCGCGTTCTTGGAGAAGACACAAATATGGGAGCTGCCGGTCGAGAGCTACCTCGGCAAGCGGCAGATCATGCTCGACGACACCACCCTGCGTGACGGCGAGCAGACGGCCGGCGTGGTGTTCACGAACGCCGAGAAGGTCAAGATCGCGCAGATGCTCGACGAGATCGGCATCCACCAGATCGAGGCCGGCATCCCCGTCATGGGCGGCGACGAGCGCGAGGTCATCGAACAGATCGCGCACTTGGGCCTGAGGGCCTCGGTCCTGGGATGGAATCGCGCGAACGTAGCCGACATCAAGACCTCTATCGACTGCGGTGTCGACGCGGTCGCCATCTCGCTCGCGACGAGCGACATCCACATCCAGACCAAGCTGCAGAAGGACCGCAAGTGGTTCCTCGATTCGATTCGCAAGGCGCTTGCCTTCGCCAAGAGCCACAACGTTTACGTATCGGTGAACGCCGAGGATGCGAGCCGAACCGAGTTCGACTTCCTTCTCGAGTACGCTGCGGCCGCGAAGGCGGAGGGCGCCGACCGCCTGCGCTTCTGCGACACGATCGGTGTCATGGAGCCATTGCGCACCTACAAGGTCGTCAAGGAGCTCATCGAGCAGACGGGCCTCGACATCGAGATGCACACGCACAACGACTTCGGCATGGCCGTCGCCAACGCTGTTGC
>DATHUB010000364.1:0-5545 GCA_035462695.1 Coriobacteriia bacterium
GAAGACGTCTGTCTTGATCGTGTAGCCCACGCTGGCCGGCTACCCTGCGTCCGGCGTGGTGTCGTCGGCCACATCGAGGAACGACGGGTGCGACTCTGCGCGCTGGAAGTTCGGGTCCCGGGGGCCGACGTGTGCTGAGAGCTCTGAGCGTGGCTCCAGCCCGATCAGCTCCCGGCAGGTAGCGACGACGCCGCTGGTGACCGGTTTCGCCTTGGCGGCGCCACTGGTGAGTACCTCCGCTGCGAATCCGGGAATGGCTTCGAGCTCAGCACGCTTGGCCTGAAACGGTGCGAGGTACGCGACGAGATCGTCGACGAGCTGCTTCTTGTGCGCGACGCAGCCGCAGTCCGCCACTCGGCAGCAGCGGTCCCACTCGGCGATCTCGCCTGCGGGAGCGATCAGCTTGTGCACCTGATGCAGCGGGCAGATGTCCGGATCGCCCGGATCAGTCTTCAGCTTGCGCGCCGGATCGGTCATGAAGCTCATGACTTTGGCGCGGATCTCCTCGGGTGGATCGCTCAGGAAGATGGCGTTACCGTAGCTCTTGCTCATCTTGCGGCCATCGGTGCCGGGGACGCGCGCGCCCTCCTTGGCGATGATCGCTTGGGGCTCGACGAGGAAATCCCCGTACGCGTTGTTGAAGCGCCGGGCTATCTCCCGCGTGAGCTCAAGATGCGGGAGCTGGTCCTCCCCCACGGGCACGAAATCGGCGAGCACGATCGTGATGTCGGCCGCCTGAAGCAGCGGATACATGAAGAAGCCCAAGTTGCCGAGGTCCTTGTCGGTGATCTGGTCGCGCTGTTCCTTGTAAGAAGGGACGCGCTCGAGCCAGCTCATCGGCGTCACCATCGCGAAGTACATCGCGAGTTCGGCCACCTCGGACACATCGCTCTGGCGATAGATGGTGCATATCTCGGGATCGAGTCCGGCGGCGCACCAGTCGAGAACCATCTCTTCGGTGAACTGCGTAATGCCGGCAGGGTCGGCCCAGTCGCTCGTGAGAGCGTGCCAGTCCGCGATGAAGTAGTAGGCGTCGTACTCGTGCTGGAGCCGCAGCATGTTCTGCAGGTTGCCGAACCAGTGTCCGAGATGAAGCTTTCCGGTGGGACGGTATCCGGTCAGGATTCGTTTCTTGGCCATGCTCAGAAATGCTCCTCGACGAGGCGGCTTACGGTGGCGTTCATGATAGCGCAGCGGGTCGTCAGAACCCGACGAACAGTCTCAGTAATGGGTCGACCGTGTAGTTGAGGTAGATGCCGATCGGATTGATGTTGAACAGCGCCGGTACTCCCCACAAGACAAGCATCAGGATCGCGAAGCCGTACTGCTCGACCTGGTGGTACTTCTGCATGCCGCTGTCCGAGAGAAACAGCGGGATGATCCGCGAACCGTCAAGCGGCGGAATCGGAATCAGGTTGAAGAAGACGAGGACCAAGTTCGCGCTCGCGAAGTAGAGCAGCGCTAGGCCGAACAGGCTTGTCGTCCCGAGCAGCCGTACGCCGAGCCCCGACAACGCGGCAAGCACGATGTTCGTGGTCGGTCCGGCTATTGCCGTGAGGAAGAATCCTTTCCTGTAGTCCTTGAAAGCGTTCGGGTTGACCGGAACCGGCTTGGCGTAGCCGAACCCGGTGCCCGAGATGACGATGAGCAGAATCGGTAGCAATATCGTTCCGAATGGATCGATGTGCTTCAAAGGGTTGAGGGTGAGTCGCCCCGCACGCTTGGCGGTAGGGTCGCCGAGCAGGTACGCGACATAGCCGTGTGACACTTCATGAAGGATGATCGCGGGCAGTATCAGCGCGAACCTCAGCGCCCATTGAACGAGTTGACTCACGCTTCTCCGTCCGGGGGTCGTCTAGCGCGACAGCCTGCGCTGCGCGATGCGTTTCAGGTTGGCGAGCTCAGCCTCACGTCCGACCGCACGCCCATCGAGCCGCTCGTCGAGCGCCCGAGCCAGTATAGCGGTGAACTGCTCGGAAGGTTCGTAGCCAAGCTGAAGCAGGTCACGCCCGTTGACGGCCGCCTTCACGCCCGTGAGCTCATCGAGATAGTGCTCGATTCGGTCACGCCCAAGCTTGTTCGCGCGCCCCCAAAGAAGCGCTACCGCTTCAGGCGGCAGCGGCTGCAGCAACCGGTAGAGCCTGCTGTCCCGCATCCCACGTCGATCCTGCAAAGCGCGCAGGACAGCGGGGCCTCTGTTGGCAAGTGCGAGCGCCGGCTCGGCGTACTCTCGGCCGAAGCGGAAGTGACGCAGCCACCTCTCCGCGGCCTGTCGGCTTGCCCAACCAGCGATCGCTGCGATGAGGCCCGCCCGGAGGCGAGGAGGCTCAGGCAGTCGCTCGGAGACCGCCTTGAGCGCATCTATCGCCGACTCTACCGAAAGCACGATGTCGTGACCCGTGAGGCCATCGGGCGTCAACTCGCCGAGCGCCCCCAGACTCTCGAGCCTCCTGAGGACGGCGCCAGGCTGGGGTTCATCGATGATATCGATCAGCTCCTCGCGCACGCGGGCGCCCGAGACCTCAGAAAGCATGCCCATCCCGACGGCGTGTCGAGCCAGAGCTTCGGTCGTCTCATCCATCGTGAAGCCGTACCGCTCTTCGAAGCGCGCAGCGCGAAGGACGCGCGTGGGATCGTCCACAAACGAGAGTCCGTGCAGGACGCGAATTGCCCCGCGATCCACGTCCTTGAGCCCGCCGAAGGGGTCGGCGATCTGCCCGAAGCAGTCGGGGTCGACGCAGGCCGCCATCGCGTTGATCGTGAAGTCCCTGCGCAACAGGTCCTGTCGCAGCGTTGACTGCTCGACGGTGGGCAGTGCGCCGGGCCGCGCGTAGTACTCCGATCGGCTGCTCGCGATGTCGATGTGCAGATTGCGGTCGAGCACGAGGATGGCCGTCCCAAACCTGCGATGCACCTTCACCCGCACGCCCATGACCGAGGCGGCGTACTCGGCGTAATCGACTCCGTCGCCCTCGATGACGATGTCGATATCGAGGTTCGTTCTGCCGAGCACCATGTCGCGGACGAAGCCGCCCACCACGTGCGCCCGCTGTCCTCGCTTAGCCGCGATCTCGCCGAGAAGTTCGAGCGCCTGCCGTGCCTCGGCGGGAAGCAGACGCGCGACGTTCGTAAGGAACCGGTCAGTGGCCTCCGGATGGGCCCGGGAGAGACGCCGATCGAGATACGCGTCTCCGTGCTCGGCCCTCAGAACGTCCTTTCGGGTGACGATGCCAACGAGCTTGCCGTCAGCGACCACCGGGACGCGCCCGATTCCCCGCGTCGCCAAGAGCCGTTCGAGTTCGGAGACGTCCAGATCGGGCGTGACCGACACGACTTCGCGCCCCATAAAGCCGGTTACCGGCGCGTGGTCCAGTCCGTGCCGCGCCGCCTTGTCGACGTCCTTTCGGGTCACCATTCCCAAGATGTGGTCGCCGTCGAGAATCGGAAGTCCGCCGTGGCCCCAGCGCGACATGAGCTCGGCGGCCTCTTTCATGGTCGACTCGGCGCCCACGCCCCTGACGGGCGCGCTCATGATGTCGGAGGCGTGCAGCGGAGACCTGACCTCGGCCTCGAGCGCATCTCGAACGCACTTCAGGGCATCATCCACCGACAGATCGCGGAATCCCGCCGAGGCTGCCTGGGCATGGCCACCGCCTCCCAGCCGGGTCATGACCTTGCCGACATCGACCTCCGCAAGACGAGAGCGCGCAACGATCTGTAGTCGCTCCGGCATCTTCACGACTGCGATCGCCACTCGGTAGCCCATGTCCTCGACCACGTAGTGGGTGAGGACGCTCGCCGAGTCGACATACTCGTCCGCTACCGCGGTGCCGACTGCCACCTGCTGACCGTTGACGTTCCACAGGCGCAAGCCGGCTTGAAGCTGCTGCAGCAACTTCTGCTGGGCGGCGTCGAGCGTGCGAGCGAGGAACTGGTTCAGAACCTCGATATCGGCGCCGGCGGCCAGCAGGTAGGCCGCGGCTTCGGCGTCGTACGCGGTCGTGCCGGGGTACGTCAGGGAGCCGGTGTCCTCGTGAATGCCGAGCAGCATGACGCTCGCCTCAAGGGGCGAGAGCTCGAGTGCGCGGGCCCGGATCTCGTGTACGAGGATCGAGGTGGTCGCGCCCACCTCCATGGAACGGTCGTCCGCACAGGCGAGATCACCCTCCTGCGGCGGATGGTGGTCGTAGATGATCACGTCGACACCCTCGCGAGTAACGACCGCTCCGAGTTCGCCGATCCTGTCCGGGTCCCTGGTGTCCACCATGACCACGCTGTCGATGTCGTCGAGGTCCAACCCCTTGAGGTCGACGAAGTCGAGGAACTCCTCATGGAGGTTGTGGAACGACCTGACGTTCACGTTCTGAGTGCCGAGGAAGACGCCCTTGGCGCCCGGGAAGAGCTTCGTAGCGGCCACCGTGGCGGCGTAGGCATCGAAGTCCGGATTCGCGTGTCCGACGACGACCCGCACAGGTCTCGTCACTCCCGCAGCTCGTGAAAGAGCGGGGGCGCCTCGACGGGCCGATTGCTCCAGTGGCACGACGCGCGAAAGCGCTCCTCGCCTGCGTCAAGCAGCTCGTCGTTCTCGGCGTACATCGTGCACAGCAGCCCGCCGACCGGCACCTCGTCCCCCACGCGCACAGCCAGCAGCAGACCTGCCCCGAGGTCTATCACGTCGTCCTTGGTCGCCCTGCCGGCTCCCAGCAGCATTGCCGAGCGTCCAACGCCCTCCGCGTCGAAGCCGGCTACGAAGCCGGCTGCCTCCGCCCGCACCTCGCGCGAGCGCCGTGAGCGGGGCAGCAGGCTGAGATCGTGCGCGACCCGTCCGTCGCCGCCCTGGGCTGCGACCCACTCCTCGAACTTGGCAAGCCCTGAGCCGTCGGCCAGAGCCTGCTCCGCCCGCGTGCGTCCGGCGGCTTCATCGTCTGAGACGCCGGCGAGCACGAGCATCTTGGCGGCAAACACAAGACACAGCTCGGTAAGCGCCTGCGGTCCCTCGCCACGCAGGGTCTCTACTGCCTCGGCAACCTCAAGCGAGTTGCCAACCGCCATCCCGAGCGGCTGGTCCATGTCGCTGAGCACGACGACGACTTTGCGACCGAGCGCTTCGCCGACGCGTACCAGCTCGTGCGCGAGGACACTAGCCTGCTCGGTCGTCTTCATGAAGGCCCCACTGCCGACTTTCACGTCGAGAACGATGGCATCCGCCCCGCCTGCGACCTTCTTGCTGATTATGGAGCCGACGATGAGCGGGACGCTGGGCACGGTTGCCGTCACGTCGCGAAGCGCGTAGATCTTCTTGTCCGCCGGATCGACGTCGGGTGACTGTGCGATAACGGCGACTCCGACGTCGCGCACTTGCGACAGGAATGCTTCAGGCGTCAGCTCCGTCAGAAAGCCCGGAATCGACTCGAGCTTGTCCAGCGTGCCTCCGGTGTGCCCGAGTCCACGCCCGCTCATCTTCGCAACCGGTACTCCGCAGGCAGCCACGAGGGGGGCAAGCACGAGAGTCGTCGTGTCGGCCACCCCGCCCGTCGAGTGCTTG
>DATHUB010000365.1:0-2193 GCA_035462695.1 Coriobacteriia bacterium
GGGCAACGTGATGCTGGCGCTGCGGAAGGTGCTGAAGCGCTCGAAGGACGAGGCCGAGAAGATCGCGGTCGAGGAGCTCACGAAGGTGGGCCTGGGCGACCGAGTCGACTACTTCCCCAGCCAGCTCTCCGGCGGTCAGCAGCAGCGCGTGGCGATCGCCCGCGCGCTTGCGATGGACCCGCACGTGATGCTCTTCGACGAGGTCACCTCGGCACTCGACCCCGAGCTCGTGCGCGGCGTGCTCGACGTCATGAAGGAGCTCGCGAAGGCCGGCATGACGATGCTCGTGGTCACGCACGAGATGGGCTTTGCCCGTGATGTTGCCACCCGTGCCGTCTTCATGGACGGCGGCGTGATCGTGGAGCAGGGCACCCCTGCCGAGGTCTTCGACAACCCGCAACACGAGCGCACCAAGGACTTCCTCGGACATATCTCGTAGCGCGCCTGCCGCGGCCTCAAGTGCCGCACGCCGACTCGCCGATACCACTCGTAGAGAATCCGTGTAGTCCTGCCCGGAGGTAGTGCCATTCACCCCTCCACGGGGGTATCTTCAATATGTACGGACCCGGCGAAGGAGGTTGCTTATGCAGATCACCGTGAAGGGCCGTCACATGGACGTGAAGCCCGCCATTCGGGACTACGCCGAAGAAAAGGTGGGGCGCGTCGCCAAGATCCTGAACCACATGCTCATGAGTGCCGAAGTAGAGTTGTACACGGAGCGGAACCGCTCGGTGGAGAAGGCCCAGGTGGCCGAAGTAACGGTCTACACGAAGGGCCATGTCATTCGCGCGAAAGAGACGGCGCACGACTGGTACGCCGCTATCGATCTGGTGAGCGAGAAGCTCGAAAGCCAGGTGCGCAAGTTCAAGTCCAAGATGGTGGACCGCCATACCAAAGGTCCTTCCATGGCTGTGGCTGCGGAGATCCCGGACGTGTCCGGCGAGGCCGAGCCTGAGATCGTGAAGACCAAGAAGCTCGCATCAAAGCCGATGAGCACCGACGAAGCAATCCTTCAGATGGAACTCCTCGGACACGACTTCTTCGTGTTCCGCTCGGATGACACCGATGCCACCACCAACGTGCTCTACCGTCGCCACGACGGTGACTACGGGCTGATCACCTCCCAGTAGCCCTCACGACAAGAGCGCAACAAAGCGCCTCCTCCGCTCGCGGCACAGTCGCAAGCAGGGGAGGCGCGTTCTTGCGTCTAGCCCCAGATGAGCTGCGCCGTCTCGGGGCCGACGAGCCCGAGCAGCGACCCGCCGTAGTAGCCCGCCACCGCCACGATCGAGTTGATGACCACGCCCCAGGCGATGTCGATCACCGTGATGCGCAGCGGCCACTCCTTCAGGTTCTTCTGGCTCGTGATGTCGTACGTCATGTATGCGATCAGGCCGAAGAGCGAGCCGCGCCACAGCGCTGCCCACACGCTGCCCTTCTCGAGCGCCGGGACGATGGCGAGCGCCACCAGTCCGATGAGGTAGATGAGGTAGAAGGCCATGGTGCCCGACATCTTTGGGCGCTGCTGCAGCTTCTCGCCGTGCTCCCCCCGGTAGACTCGGGGCACCACGACCCACAGCCACAGGAAGTCGACCAAGAAGAAGACAACCACCACGAGGCCGTACACGCCCAGTATCCTGCTGAACGGCATCCCGCCACCCTTCGCTTTGCCGCCGTCCGCCGCCGCGCGGCTACCCTTCGCCGACAGTTGCGCGTCGCCTCGCCGCCACCCTTCGCCCAGGCGACTGGTTAGAGTATGCTCACCATGTGCCGAATCGAAGCAGGTGAGGGGCTGCGCCGAGGCGGCCGAGGAAGGGCTGTCACCTGTTGACAGCCGAAGGACGCGACGCTTACTGTGACGTGGAGTTACCTGGCTCACACCAAACGTCGCACACAAGTCGCAGCTTAGATGAAGCAGGGAGCCGGAATGGAGCAGCTAATCTCCAGCGCGCTCATCACGGAGATCGAAGGGGCCCTCTCACAGGTCTCGGAGATTCGCGCCGCCAGGGTCGTCACCTCCGCTACCGGAGCGATAGACGAGATCCACGTGCTGGCGCTTCCCTCCAAGGCCCCCAAGCAACTCGTTCGCGACATCGAATCCACTCTGCAGGCTGCCTTTGGCATCGCAATCGATCACAAGAAGATCTCGATCGCGCAGCTTGGCCAGGAGAACGTCCCTCAGATCGACAGCGC
>DATHUB010000366.1:0-2363 GCA_035462695.1 Coriobacteriia bacterium
CTGCCCCCACGGTGTCGCACTTGGTGGCCGCGTGAGTGCGACAGAAGAAGTCCGGGAGTCGCAGTACGCCGATCGTGCCGACAAGGAAGAACACCGCGCCGATGCCGGAGAACACGATGGTGAGGGCCGTGACTGTCGCCTCGGAGGTGTTCATGACCAGTCACCTTTGAGCCTGCCGGTCTCCAGAAAGCGGCTCGCTGCAATGGTGAGCACGAAGTTGAGCAGCGCGTAGACGAGTGCGATGTCGAGCAGCATTGCTCGGCCAAACAACAGTGCGAGCAGCACGAGCACGACGAGCGTCTTGGTCACGATGATGTTGACCGCAAGGATCCGGTCGACGACCGTGGGCCCCTCGTAGGCGCGAAAGAGGCACGCGAAGGCGTTGATCAACAGAAAGAGCGCAATCCCCCAGAAGAAGTCCCCCACGATGCTCACTCCTCAAAGACCCTGGACACCCTCCGCTCGAGCTCGCCGCTTGCGATGTCGTCCGCGAAACGTTCGTCTAAGCAATGAATCAGGAAGTTGTCGCCGTCGACGTCGACGGTCAGCGTGCCCGGCGTAAGCGTGATCGAGTTTGCGAATGCGACGCGGGAGACCGCACGTTTGAACGAGGTGCGATGCGTCACCAGGAGCGGTTCGATGGGCATGCGAGGATCCAGCACGACCTCGGCCACACCGATTGCAGCGACGATGATGCTGCGCACCACATAGCCGAGGTAGAGAACGAAACGACCGGTCTGCCGCATCGTCAGCACCGGAGCATCCTCGGCCCACAGGAATCGGGTCGCCCACACCCCGATGACCACCGAAAGGACGGCACCCACCGCAAGCTCCGCCGGCTTCAGGGTGCCGGTCAGCGCGATCCAGAATGCGAAGAGCGGTATCACGGTGCGCACCGTCTTCATGACAGCGCCTCCGGAAGCGCCGCCTCGGGGCTGCCGTGAGGTGGTCGTTCGGGTTGAACGGTGCAAGTGGCACGAGTGAGACGATCGCGGATGGCGGCGATGACCTCGTCCACTTCGCATGAGTCTGTCGGGCACGTGGCGCTCGCGATAACGATCGGGCAGTGGATGGTCGGTTCGAGCGCGTCTCCCTCAAACTCGGTCGCGCGAACCGCCGCCTCGATTCTGTCGGCAACGAGCTTCGCCTCTGTGTCTCCGGTGAAGGGGAGGATCAGCCCGAATGAGTCGGCCCCGTACCGGCCGATGACATCGGTGTCGCGCGCGCAGAGGCGCAGGACTTGTGCGAGTCGGCCGAGGAGCTGCTCGGCTCTGATGCGACCGTAGGTCCTTCGCAGTTCCTCGAATCCGATCGGCTCAACGACCGTGAACGTGCAGGGCACGTCGTACCGTTCGGCGCGACGCACTTCCTCGGCAAGCAGGCTGGCCAGGTGCTCGGCGGTGAACGTGTCGGTGACAGCGTCGCGTATCGAGTCAACTTGAAGAAGGTCGCGCTGCTGACGGTAGCTGTGGGCTTGGACTCCGATAACCAGCCCCGACACCGTGTAAGCGAGCGCCCCGACGAACAGCTCGCGCACCGGAACGGATTCGACGCCGGTCGAGTAGATCAGCAGCGCTACGAGTGCCGTGCATCCCGCCACGGCCATGACCGCGCCGGCGACTTCGTACGCCAGGGCAGCGATGACGATCGGGATGATGTAGAGGGGCCAAAGGGTGCTGAGGTCGCCGGTGATGGCGATGAGTACTGTGACGAACACGCTGGTGGCCCCGACGGAGAGAAGCCAAGCGAGATGCAAACCCATGGGGCGCCGATCCGACATGGCGACACCACTTCTCGGCAATATGGACCCGGTAGTTGCACGAGGACAACTCGCTCAACCGGCACGCCAGGCATGGCCGCATATTCCTGGGGCTCACCGTTCGGCCCCAAGGGACATATATCCAATACCGCCGCGGGGGTCACGCAGTTGTTTGTGTTTTCCATTGCGCCCGCAACGAGGGGAGCTGGAAAGTCACACGCGGCGTGCCCGATGCGTGGCTACTTCTCGCTCGGATTGTGCTCTTCGCTCGGACGGAGATCGTCCTCGAGCCACTCCTCCTCCGCGGGAATGGTGTCATGGCGGTCGTGACCGTGCTCGTCGCCCTCGAACGGGTGGAGCCGTCGTTTGGACCGCGCGATCTCCGAGGCGACGCCCGGGTTTAGGATTTCCGGAAAGCCGAGGGGAGGCTCGGAGTCTCGTGGCCCCTGGCGCTTTGGGTGTGAACTCATTTGAAGCCGCTTCCGCTCGACTATGCCCGCTCGCGTTCCTGCTGAGTTCATTCCCGCCTCGTGGCAACCCTCCTCAATGACCATGTCCGTGAACCCGTTCAGTTTTCGGTCATCGCAGCGTCACATTCCTCTGC
>DATHUB010000367.1:0-3421 GCA_035462695.1 Coriobacteriia bacterium
CACCTTCGCGTGCTCGCCCAGGTAGAACTCGGTGGGACAGACGAGGTTGCCGACGTTCTCGATGATGATGAGGTCGAGATAGTCGAGCGGAAGCGCCGCTACTGCGCGTTTGATCATGTCGCTCTCGAGATGGCATGCCCCGCCGGTGTTGATCGGGACCGCGGGAATCCCGTGAGCCTTGACCTTCTCAGCGTCGACCTTACTCGCGATGTCTCCTTCGATCACGGCGATGCTGTAGCGCTCGCGCAGCGCCGCGATAGTGGCGAGAATCGTCGAAGTCTTACCGGCGCCCGGCGAAGCCATGAGGTCCAGGACGAATACGCCAGCCTCGTCGAAGCGCGCGCGGTTCTCGGCAGCAAGCTTCTCGTTGCGATCGAGAATGGGCTTGTGGACGTCGATCTGGGCCATTGATCTACTCCTCGACGGTGTTTGGATCGAAGTCGATAAGTCCCTCAGCCACGACCGGCTCCTCGTCGTCCGCGGCATCCGGCGGCTCGTGCGTCGCGCCGAGGTGAACCGCGGGCGGCTCGTCGTCGGCCTCGATGGAGTCGATCTGCAGCTCGCGTCCCTGCAGCAGAGTCACGTCCATCGACTCGCACTCGGGGCAGAGCATCTGGAAACGGTCGTGGTCGAACTCGGTTTCGCACTGGTTGCACCTGGAGCGCGCGGAGACCTGCGTGACGATCAGCGTCGCGCCCTCGGCCATGGTGCCGGGCGTGAGCGACTCGAATGCGAACTGAAGCGCGAACTCCACGACCTCGGTCAGCTCGCCAACGCTGATGCGGATCTCGGTGATTCGCTGCGCACCTGCGGTCTCGGCCGCCTCGAATGACGCCGAGAGAATGCCCTGCGTGATGCCCATCTCGTGCATGCGGCCTCCGCCGGTCGGGCTAGCTCGCCTCAGCGGCGAGCGCCTGCTGTTCCTTGATCTTCTTGGCGAAGACGACGCGGGAGAGCGCGATGCTGCCCTCGTAGAGCAAGACGAGCGAGCCACCGAGGGCGCCCATGGTCACCGGCGACCAGTCGGGAGTCGCGACAGCGGCGATCACGGCGAGACCGGCATAGACGAAGCGCCAGTTCTCCCGCAGCTTCTTGTAGGGAATCAAGCCGAAGCCGATCGAGTAGAAGACGATGATCGGGATCTCGAACGCGAGTCCGAAGCCCACGAGCATGAGCGTGATTCCGGTCAGAAATCGATCGGCGCCCGGAATGATCCCAACGAAGTCGCCCGCCGCACCGAACATGAACTCGAACGCGGGCTCCATGATGATGAAATAGGCGAAGGCAGCGCCACTCAGGAATAGGGCGACCGCGGCTATGAAGGTCGGCACGACCCACTTGCGTTCGTTGGGCTTCAGGGCCGGCAGGAAGAACGCCATGATCTGCCAGATGATGATCGGGCTGAAGAGGACGATGGCGGCGAACAAAGACACCTTGAAGCGGAACGTGAACGACTCGAATGGGCCGAACACGTTGAGCTTGCCCCCGGGGAGCATGTCCTTGATCGGCGCGATGATCCACCCGAGGATCGGCTCGTAGAATGGCTCGAAGTACAGGATGGTCGAGCCGATGAAGAGCACTGCGACGATGATGACGAGACGCTGTCTGAGCTCGGCTATGTGGTCGAAGAATGGAAGGCGCTTTGACTCGATGGGCATTAGGCGGCGACGAGACTACTCCTCGTCTTCCTCCTCTTCGTCGTCTTCAGAAGTCGCAGCCCAGACCGAAGCGGCGGCGGTAGTGGCGGCAGGCTTGGCTGCGGCAGCCGAATCAGTCGCGCCTGGCGTGGTCGACGAACTCGAGCCGGAGAACATGCTCGTAAGGTCGAGCTTGCTCGTATCTCCCATGAGCATCTCGGCCTTTATCACCTTCTCCATGTCTTGCTGAGCGCTCTTGAACATGCTCATTGCGCTGCCGATAGTCTTTGCGAGCTGAGGAAGCTTGTCCGGGCCAAAGATGATGAGCACGAAGGCAAGAATCAAGAGCAGCTCAAAGCCGCTTATTCCGAACACAACCCCATCCTTCTACTTGCGTGGCGGCGCCGGATGCCCCGCCCGCTTCTATGATCTCCAGCGGTGCCGGCCGCCGGGGGCCGAGGCGGCTAGAAGCGCCGGGCCTCGTCCATGTCGGAGAAGATCGGAAAGACCTTGTCCAAGCCGGTGATGCGGAAGATCTTGAGGATATTGTCGCGCGTACACACGATACGCACCACACCGTCCCGCTCACGAGCACGTCGCAAAGCGCTTACCAACACGCCAAGACCGGAGCTGTCGATGAATCCGACCTTCTCCATATCGACGATCACGTTCGGGCAGCCCGACTCAACGACCGAGACAAGCTCCTCTTTCAGGCGCGGTGCCGTGTACACGTCGATCTCACCGTCGAGTGTGACGGCACACACATCTGCATTGCGGTCGCTCTTGATATCAAGTTCCATACTTATCGAGCTCCTCGAATCCGTTCGGGGAACAGTGCCCAAGATTGTAGCGCGCCCGTTCGCCGCCTCCTAGTGCCCCTCGTAATTGATTGCGTAAGGTGGGCCGACTAACGGGTACCATTCTTATATCCCTAAAATCGTTAGGAAGGACGCGGATGGCGCTCACCATTGATCTTCAGCAGGAGGAAGGTTACTGGCTGCTGAAGCTGCATGGCGATTTGGACTACGGAGAGTGTGCCTCCTTCCGGATGAACATCGACCGCATCCTCAAGTCCGCTCCGCCAGCGACGATCGTTGACCTTTCCGACTTGGAGTACCTCGACAGCTCGGGACTCGGCCTGCTTCTCTCACTCTCCAAAGAGTACGGGGCCCAAGGCGGCAAACTCGTGCTCGTAACGAATGAGACGGTCGACAACATTCTCTCCCTTACCAGGCTGAACGGCATCTTCTCGACCGCCGACGACGTCACTGAGGCACAGCAGATGGTAGGTAGTCCGGCGTAGGGGGTCCTTCTCGTTTCTACCCGTATAACGCAAACGGGCGCCACATGGGCGCCCGTTTCTGTTTCTCGATAATGTCGCCGAGTTTACGGCGTGCCGGTCGCAGGCGCCGACTCCAGCTCTTGCACCTGGCTCTTCGCGAACTCAGCGTTGATCTGTGTCCCCTCAGGGTCGAGTTTCAGAGCCTGATTGAACGACGCAACGGCCTTGTCATTCTGCCCGAGCGCGCGATAGAAGACGCCGAGGTTGAACCAGGCCGGCGCAAACTCAGGAGAATCCTTGGTGACAGTCGTCGCGATAGCCACCGCGTTGTTGGTGTCGCCCGTGTAGAACAGCGTGATCGCGTAGTCGACTTGGACAGCCGGCTCGCCCTTTTCGACCTTCAGCGCGCGTGTGTACGCATCCTTTGCCGAGATCCACAGCGGCTGGTCGGCGCCGACTGCTGCGGTCGAAGTCTGAGACTGCTGCTGAACTGATGCCGCCC
>DATHUB010000368.1:0-8477 GCA_035462695.1 Coriobacteriia bacterium
TGAACCTACCTGCCGAGACCTTCACCAACCTCGATGTGAACGTGGTCGGCTTCTACGATCGGTTGGGTCGCCCCCAAAAGATCATCACAGTCAATCCGGTGTCGGGAAAGCCAGTGTCCCTGCCAGGGATCGACGATCTCCTCGTAGAGCATCCGTCGCTCAATCTGCCACGGTCGCAGCAAGAGTCCTTCTCAGGTGTTCTGCGCCTTCCAGGCGATCAGCTGCTGCTTGTCGGGACCGGGCCGATCATGCCGTCGGATCGCAGTGCGCCGCCCAACGGGACGCTTGTCATGGGCAGGGTTCTCGACTCCTCAGCGGTGGAGTCGATCGGCGAGAGCACCCAGCTGGACCTCACCATGTCGACTGCACCCATTGCGGCAGACGTCCCCGCCGCGACAACTACGGCCTCCGCCATCGAGGTGACACAGCCGATACTGGGCGTTCGAAATGAGCCGCTCGGCTCTCTGCAGGTCAGCCGGCCGAGAGAAGCATGGCACGGAGCGCTCCAGTCGCTGTACTACCTCGGCCTTGTCATCATGCTCTTCGTCATCGTCACGATGGCTGTCATTCACCGCGGAATCGATCGAATGGTGCTCACACGGCTGTCCAACCTCGACCTGGCCGTGAGCCGTATTCGGCACAGCGGCAAACCCGAGAGTCTCGATGTCCCCGGCAACGACGAGATCTCGTCGTTGGCGGACAACGTCGACGCCCTCGTCGTCGAGCTCGACGATTCTCGGTCGCACGCGGAACAGGCTCGTGACGAGCTCGAACTGAGGGTCCGGGAGCGCACCGAAGAGCTCAGCCATGCGGTCGAAGACCTCACAGGGCAGATCGAGCGCCGAGAGCAGGCCGAACAGGCCCGCGAACTCTCTCAGCGCCGCTATGAGTCCTTGATAGAGAATCTGTCTGACGTCGTCTTCACGATGCGCCCGGACGGAACCTTGGACTTCGTCAGCTCGGCGGTCCAGTCGATGTTTGAGGTACGTGCCGAAGATCTGGTCGGCAAGTCCCTAGCAGCACTTCTCGGCACTCAAGCTGCCGAGCAGGTGCAGCGCCGGCTGAAGCGAGGACTCTCGGACGAGGGCGCGCACCTGACAATCGACGGCTGCTCCTCCGAGCGCGGGCCGGTGGACATCGACGTGATCCTGAGCACGAATCCCGCCGGCCGAGGCACGCAAGGAATCCTTCGCGACGTCACCGCACGCCGCCGCCATGAGAATGAGCTCCTTCATATGGCGAGCCACGACTTCCTCACCGGGCTGTGGAATCGGCGTCGCTTCGAAGACGAGCTCGCGCGCGAGCTGAACAAGCTCGGGAACGGTGGACAGCAGGGAGCCGTTCTGTGGCTCGACTTGGACGGTTTCAAGGACGTCAACGATACGCTCGGACATAAGGCGGGAGACGAGCTTCTCGGCATGGTCTCTCGCACTCTGACTGAGTCGGTTCGCGCGGACAGCGTCGTGGCACGACTGGGCGGGGACGAGTTCGCGATCCTGCTGCCGTCGTGCGATCAGGATTCTGCGTACACGACTGCCGAGAGACTCGCGGCAGCGATTTCGGACATTCGAGTGGATCTGGACGGCCGCCTCTTCAGAGCATCCGCCAGCTTCGGCATTGTGCGCTATCCCGAGGACGGCGCAGAAGTCGAGGAACTGCTCGCGCGTGCCGACATGGCCATGTACGGAGCGAAGGAGCTCGGGCGCTCACACATCGTCATCTTCAACCACGCCGACGAGTGGAAGAGTGTGATCGAGGACCGCCGAGTCTGGACCGAGATGGTTGAGCTGGCGTTGGCCGAGGACGGCCTCGTCGCGTATGCGCAGCCCATTCACGATCTGGGCAATGGGGATCTGGTCTCCTACGAACTTCTGGTCAGGATGCTCGACTTCGAGGGCTCACTCATACTGCCGGACCGCTTCCTGCCGGTGGCCGAGCGTAGCGGCATGATTGTCGACATCGACATATGGATCTTGCGGCAGGCAGTCGGAATACTGGTGGCGAACCCCAACGATGCTTTCCGGCTGAACGTGAACGCGTCGCCGCGCACCCTCGCCGACCCACGGTACCTCGATGAGCTCGGCCACCTCGTCGGGACCTCTGGCATAGACCCCTCTCGCCTTACGATCGAGATCACGGAGACGGCGATCATCGTCGACGTCGCGAGCGTGAGCGACACCCTCCGGCGCATCAAGAAGCTGGGCTGCCGCATCGCCCTTGATGACTTCGGGTCCGGCTTCACATCGTTCCTTCACCTCAAGCAGCTACCGGTGGACGACATCAAGATCGACGGCAGTTTCGTCCGTAATGTGAGCGAGAACCTGAACGACCAGCACCTCGTACGCGCGATGGTTGAGATGGCAAAGGGCCTCAACATGCAGACGACTGCCGAGTTCGTCGAGACGGTCTCGAGCATGGATCTGCTCCGCACGTTCGGCGTCGAGATGGTGCAAGGATTCGCGATCGGCAGGCCCGGGCCCGCGGAGACAACCGTCATCGGGACAGGCATTGGCGAGGGGCACACGCGGCGTCCTGCATGAGGATGAATTTCCCAGCTCGGCTCAAGCGGTAGAGGGCTCATGCCGACAATCAGGCGGGGAAGGTCACATCGTAACCGGGGGGATCGATGAAGCTCAGCCGACGCGTCGGCGCCTATACCGACGTGCTCATATCGGCTTTGGGACCGCACCCCGCTTCGGAGGCGGCGGATGTGGTATCGGCGAACGACCTGCAGGCACAGACGGTTCGCCGCAAACTTGCAGAACGCGCGCAAGCGGCTTCGGAGCAGCGCTATCGGTCGCTGCTGGAGAACCTCAACGACACGGTCCTCCTCATGGAGCCGGGCGGCACCATCTCGTTCATCAGCCAGGCGTCGAAAGCGACCTTCGGCATCGAGCCCATCGATGCGATCGGGAATTCGCTCGGTAATCTTCTCGGCGAAGAAGCGGCAGAGAGCGTCCGACGTCAGCTTGAGCGGACCGGCCCCACCGACGAATGCCACACCGTGGTCAAATGGCACTCGGCTGACGGGCGCTCGCTCGACGTCGAGATCATTCTCACGCCGCTCGAAAGCGAGAACGGCCGCATGCAGGGGATACTGCGCGACATAACCGCACGACGCCAAGTCGAGAACCAGTTGCTGCATCTCGCGAGTCACGACTTCCTTACCGGCCTGTACAACCGGCGCAGGTTCGAGGAGGAGCTTGAGCGCTCCCTCTCAGAGAGCAGGCGCCGTGGCAGCGCGGGGGCCGTGCTCTGGCTCGATCTCGACGGCTTCAAAGACGTCAACGACACTCTCGGTCACAAGGCGGGAGACGAGCTGCTCGTGCGCGTCGCTCGGCGACTGTCATCCTCGGTGAGGGCCGAGAGCATCGCCGCTCGGCTGGGGGGAGACGAGTTCGCCGTGCTGTTACCTGAAGCTGATGAGGCTGAGGCCCTGGCGGCGGCGCAACGACTGCTTGCCGACATCGCAGAAGTGCGTGTCGAGGTCGAGGGGCGGATGCTGCGAGCGTCAGCAAGCTTCGGCATCGTGCTCTACCCACAGCACGGAATCACTGTGGAGGACGTGCTTTCGCGCGCTGACGTCGCGATGTATCGAGCCAAAGACCTCGGCAGAGGACGCTGTCAGCTCTTCGACCCCGGCGACGACTGGCGCTCAGCAGTCGAGGACCGGCGCGTGTGGATAGAGATGGTCGAGATGGCGCTCGCCGAAGACTCGCTCGTGGTCTACGCGCAGCCCATCAACGATATCTCCACCTCGCGATGCGTCTCATACGAGCTACTCGTGAGAATGGCGGACCTGGACGGCGCCGTCATCTTGCCCGAGCACTTCCTCCCGCTGGCCGAGCGCACCGGGATAATCGTCGACATCGACCTGTGGATCATGAAGCAGGCGGTCGAGTTGCTGCGGCTCTCACCCGACGACGGCTTCAGGCTTAACATCAACGTCTCACCTCGGACCCTCTCCGACCCGCTGGTTCTGCCGACGCTCGCATCCCTGCTCACCGAGGACCCCCTAGATGCATCGAGGCTGACGGTCGAGATCACCGAAACCGCAATCATCGTCGACATACTGAGCGCGCACGAAACGCTTCAAGAGATCAAACGACTTGGCTGCCTCATAGCGCTCGATGACTTCGGGTCCGGGTTCACGTCGTTTCTTCACCTGAAGCAGCTTCCGATTGACGACATCAAGATCGACGGGAGCTTCGTCGAGCGCATCGGTGAACGTCTGAGCGACCAGCATCTGGTACGGGCGATGGTCGAGATGGCGAAGGGCCTCAACATGCACACCACTGCGGAGTTCGTTGATTCTGCCGAGAGCCTCGAGCTTCTGCGCAAATTTGGCGTGGACAAGGCGCAGGGCTACGTCATTGGACGCCCACGACCCGCCCGGGAGATTCTCGACTCGGAGTGACCCGACGGTCGGTCGCGCTAGTCGGGAAGCGTCTGGTCCGGCCCTCCATTGTGCCCCTCGAGCACGACCGTCGTGCCTTCACGTCCCGAGGCGAGCAGAATCCGGCTCGTGAAAGAGAGGATCAGCGTGAAGCCGACACCGAGCGTGTGCACGCGATCGTAGCCCCCCTCGTCGCTCGCCGGAGCCACGACCCCGAAGTCGATGCCCGGCCCCTTGTCCTCGATGACCGCCTGCAAGACGTCGTTGCACACGTGGAGTGAGGCCGCTCCTCCCCCCGCGTGCTTCAGCGCGTTGAGCAGTGCCTCGCCAAGGGCGACTTCGAATCCGCTCTCCCAGCTAAGCTCCTTGAGGTGTTCGGTCGCAAACTCGTGCATCGCGTGGCGTATCTCGCCCGGTCCTGCTTCGTCGTGGAAAGGCAGCGGGCCTAAGACACGCTCACCGAGTTGGTCCGGAAGCTCCTCGATCGGAACGATCAGCAGCCGGCCCCCGGTCATCGCCGAAACGACGTCGGCATAAGCGCGCCGCACCGACTGTTCGCGCTCGCGCTCCGTTCTAAGCGCTTCTCGCTGCGCGGTTATGTCGTCGATGATCGCGACGAGTGTTATCGGCTGACCTTCGGACGATGTAGCAACGGAGTAGGTGACGAGGGCCCAAACGCTCTTCCCATCGCTGCGCGTGAATCGCTGTTCGCTTCTGACGCTCCGCCGCCCGTGCAAGACGAGCGCGTCGAGAATCCCGCGCGCCAAGTGTCGCTCCGAAGGCGGGACTGAATCGAACAGGTCGCAGCCGACGAGCTCGCCGGGCGCCCATCCTAAGAACCGCGCGAGCGTCTCATTGGCGCGATGCAGCGTCCCTCGGGCGTCGAGCACCGCCATTCCCACTTCGGCATATTCGAAGACCGCGTCGAAGATGTCTGCCTGCCGCTCCGCCTGCTCCATTGCCACCCGCCCTCTCCAGGCATGCACCTTTTAGGTTGTCCCCCTTAACGCACCGCTCGCAAACGCCCTCAAGCGACGCGCCGCAGCCGGGTTGTGGGCTGAACCTGGAACCTGCTGCGCTGTCTCACGCGATCGGGTGATACGTCGCCACTTGTACCGAAAGAGTGACGGACATCGGCTCCGGAAGCCCGAGAATCCCCTCACGCAGGTCTTCGGCCGAGACGTGCCGAGTACTCGGGCCCATCGACACGAGGGCCTGGATGGATTCGTGCGACAGTGACATTACGTGCCTAACCCGTAAGCTGCTCGCACGTGAGAAGTGGCCCGACAGCGCGGCGTCGAGCCGGCTCTCCTTCGCCTCATCCACTGAGAGCAGACTCAGGGCGCTCACGAGTTCTGCCAAGTGCTCCTGCGTCGGCGTCACGACCACGAGCGCACCGTTCGGATGAAGCGCACGCTGCGTCTCGGCCGCATTGCGAGGGGCGAAGACATCCAAGACCACGGACGCGGCCCCGCTCTTGAGCGGCAGCGTCCTCCATGCGTCACAGACCACCGCTCCGATTCGAGGATGCGCCCTTGCAGCCCGCTTGGCCGCGTACTTGGAGAGATCGAGCGCTACGCCCAGTCGATCCGGAACGGCCTCGAGACAGGCGCTCAAGTAGTAGCCGGTCCCAGCGCCCACGTCGACAACGACTCCGGGTGCACGCGCCACTGCCTGACGGGCGCACTCCGCGACTGCGTGTGCGATGGGCTCGTACTCTCCGGTAGCGAGAAAGACCTCGCGGGCCTTGACCATCTGCTGCGTGTCCGCCGTGCCCAAGTTCGCATCACCGGACAGCAGACTCGCGTAACCCTGACGCCCGACGTCGAAGGAGTGGTGCCTCTCACACACCAGAGAGCTCCCACTCGACACGAAGCCAGCGCCGCACAGCGGGCACTGGAGTACACCGATAACGTCGCCGAGCATCAGACCTTCTCCCGTTTGTCGTCCTCTCAGTCTAGCCGCGGCGAAGCCCGCCGCCCATGCACCGCGGGTGGCGCTGTCATCGGCACTCATGGCAAGCTTTGCCTCGTAGGGAATCGGGAGTAGATGTCGAAGTGGGCGAAATGGCGCAAAGTGCGTCCGCGCGATTCGAGGGGGAACGATGGGCTACGCGTTTACGCAGATCAACGTTTGGCTGGATACGGTCTTCGTGTTTCTCTGGCTGTTCGTTGTCGCATTTCTGACATTCCACTTCATCTTGTTCATAAAGACGGGGCGGTTCAGAAAAGCATTCATCGAGGGGAACTGGCCTCAGCACGATCATCGTCCACCGGCGACCCCAAAGGTGCTGCACGCCGTTCATATGTTCTCGATGATCGGTCTGGGCATCACCGGCATGTACATCCGCTTCCCGTTCTTCTATGGCGGACGTACGACAATGCGTGGAATCCATTACGTGCTGATGATCATCGTCACCATCGGACTGGTTTGGCGGATTCTGTACGCATTCATGTCGAAGAAGAACCCGAACGACTGGAACGAATTCGCGATCAGGCGCAAAGACGTCGCGTCGGCGGTCGGCGTGCTCAAGTACTACGGCTACATGAGCGATGACAAGCCGCACGTCGCGAAGTACAACGTGCTGCAGAAGATGTCCTACAACATGTTCTTGTACATGATGATCATCCAAGCGTTCACAGGCTTCGCACTCGTCACCGTTCCACTGTTCTTCGGCTACAGCCCGCGCGACCTGCTGGTAGGTTGGTGGCTCGGACCACTCGCGGGAGGCACGGACCTGGCCGGTTGGGGTGTGCGTACCGTGCACTACATCCTCAACTGGCTCTTCATAATCATGTCGACGGTCCACCTGTATCTGGCCTTCAGCGTCGACATCCCGTGCGCCCTCGACTTCTTCGGTATCAAGCCGATGGAGGTCTACCCGAGCGAGCACGGTCACGGCCACGAAGACGAGTCACCGATGCCCGAGCCGATTCCCGTCTTCGACATGGATCCGGGCAGCTTGAGCTAGCGACAACAGAATCACTCGAAGGCGCGGGAGCGAGAGTTTCCGCGTCTTCTTGCTGTTCTGGGTGGCCACGGTATCGGGTTAAGGAGCGGTGTCCTCATCTGCCGACGTGCCAACGAGCGCCACGGCCTGTCCCCGGTGCGTCCATGTGGCTATCACATCGCTACTCGGAGTCAATTCGGCTGCATCCATGAGGACGTAGTCGGCCTCGAACACCGGGCTGTCCAGACCGGCGATGTTCGCCCTCAGCCGCGCGAATCGCAGGCTGTTCCGCACCGTTCGAGTGTAACCGGCGCGAGCCCTCGCCGCGCCGAGAGCGTCCGTGAGTGCGCTTGAGTCGATGAGCTGCTCGGAAACGCCGACCGTCGCCTTTGGCCACTTCCCGGGCGGTGGAACCCGGCCTTGGAGCGACTCCGCCACGCGATTGCCGTTAGCCGCCGCATCCTGATGCCCCTGCAGGTGTGCAAGGTACGCCGGTAGCGGCCAGACAAGCCACAGCATCAGGAGCACCGTGACAGCGCTCACGGCGCCCGCGCGGGTACGCGAAAGATAGAAGAATCCAGCACAGGCAATGGCGGCTCCTGTAAGAATCCAGAAGGCGTGACCCGTTAGATAAGCCGCGAAAGCATCTACCGATCCCCTGTCTGTGATCTGGGCAATATCGAAGGGCAGCAGCCAGTCGCCCAACACCACTTGATACGCAGCGTAGACGAGGACGCCGGGTACGACGAACAGCCAGAGAACGCCGCTGGTGGGCGACTTGAAAGGGTGCTGCCTCCGACGCACCAGAGCCGCAAACGCCAGAATGATCAACAGCGGTCCTAGCACGACGAGGTAGCGTCCCATGATTCGCGCGGGCTCAGGGTAGTTGTAGTACGCGCGCCACGAGTGCCGCGTCGACGCCACGAAGAGAGCTGCGCCAATCGCAGCTGAGAACACGACGAAGCGTACATATAAGTTGGGATAACGGTCCTTCCGCCAGTCCGATGTCGCTTGGCGTATCGACTGGAAGACCAGCCCCACAACAGGCGCGGCGAGAAGGACCACGTAAGCCCCATACCACGTTGCGTATAGCGACAGCCGTCCGAGAGTCAGCTGGGCCGCGTTCGTCTT
>DATHUB010000369.1:0-5627 GCA_035462695.1 Coriobacteriia bacterium
AAGCCCTGCGAGCTGCGCCGCGACACGACGGTGCTCATCGGGTCCACGGTCCTGATTGTCGCGCTGTCCCAGTTCGGCGTTCTCACCCGGCCGATGGGCGCTGTTCTCTTCGCGGGCATCATCGCCTACGTCTGGCTGTCCTACCGCTCGGAGCTCAAGAATCCGCAGCTGCCCTCGGCACATCTGCACGCCGAGGAGGCCGAGGAGGTCATCGAGGTCGAGCGTCCGAAGTCCGTGTGGATCGGCGTTGCCCTGCTGGTCGGAGGTCTTGCCGCGCTCGTCATTGGCTCGCGTCTGCTGATCAGCGGTGCCACCGACATCGCGCTCACCTTCGGCGTTCCGCAGGCCGTGATCGGCCTGACCCTCGTGGCAATCGGCACGTCGCTTCCGGAGCTCGCGACCAGCGTGATAGCTGCTGTACGCCGTCATTCCGACGTCGCCGTCGGCAACGTGGTGGGCAGCGGCATATTCAACCTGTTGGCCATCCTCGGGATGACCGCGCTCGTGAAGCCGATCGGTGTCGCCGACCGCATCGCGCACGTCGATGTCTGGGTCATGCTGGCGGTGACCTTGGCACTTGCGCCATTCCTGCTCATCAGGGGGCGCATCGGTCGAGTGGCCGGCGGGGTGGCCGTGGGCCTCTACATCGTCTATGCCGGACTCTTGCTCGCAGGCGGTGCCGTCTAGGCCTTCCCGACGCCAGGGCGGAACAGCCGTCACGAATTGACTGCCCGCTCCGTGTTGACGTAGGTTTCGCACGCCGAAGCATGCCGCTTTCGACCCGACCGCAGGAGACGCCGCGTGACCTACATCTTCCTGGTGGCGCTCATTCTGATCATGGTCGGTGAGCTCGCGGACAAGTCACAGCTGCTCGCGCTTCTCCTTGCCACCCGCTACAAGGCGTGGCAGGTCCTCATCGGCATCTTCATCGCGACGTTCATCGTCCACTTCTTCACGACGCTCGCGGGCCAGTTCCTGGGCGCAGCGATACCCCCGGGCGTCATTCCTTGGATCACCGGCCTCCTATTCATCGGGTTCGGTATCTGGACGCTCAGGGGCGATAGCGTCGAAGACAGCGAGGCCGAGAAGGGAAACCGCTTCGGGCCGATTCTGGCGACTACGATCGCCTTCTTCCTTGCGGAGCTGGGTGACAAGACGCAGATAATGACGCTGGCGATCGCCGTCGATCCGGGCTCCGCCCTCCTCGTCTACCTGCGAAGCGCCGGGCCTACGGTCCAGCAGTGGTTGCTGGGAGTGGGCTCGCCGGAGAACGTGGGCGCCATGGGACGCTTCTGGGCGGTCACGCTGGGTTCCACCACCGGAATGGTGATCGCGGACGCGATCGCGATCGGCATCGGACGCCTCGTGGGCAAGCGCATGCCCGAGCTGCTCATGCGGCAGATATCGGGCGTCATCTTCATCCTGTTCGGCCTGCTGAGCATCGGCACCGTGCTGCTCGGCAAGTAAGGAGCCCCTGCGGGTCGGCTAGCGTGACGGTGCTGGTGCCGACCCGACCTTCACGAACGTGTCGTCCTGAAGTTCGCTGTAGGCCTTGCGCAGCTCCTCTTCCGTGTTCATGACGATCGGTCCTCGCCAGGCAATAGGCTCGCCGAGCGGACGACCCGAAACCAGGAGAAAGCGCACCGGGCGATCCTGTGTGACGACCCGCACGAAATCGCCTTCGGAGAAGAGAACCGCCTGACGATTCTCGAGCGATGTGTCCGGAGCGAACTCGGCGCTGCCCTCGATGCAGTACGCGAACGCGGTGTGAGCCGGCGCGATCTCATGCGTAAACTCCGAGTTGGCCGGGACACTCACGTCGAGGTACTCGGGATCGATCACGATCCCTTCTACAGGGCCACGCACGCCCTCCACCTCGCCGGCAATGACGTGGACGGTCGCTCCGGTGTCCGTCTTCACCGACGGGATTTCTGCGCCCGTCAGACCTCGATATCTCGGGTCACGCATCTTCTCGGCGGCCGGGAGATTGGCCCAGAGCTGAAAGCCCCACATATGGCCCTCGCTGTCGCCTTGCGGCATCTCCTGATGGATGATGCCGCTGCCGGCGGTCATCCACTGGACGTCTCCGCTCCCGGTGACTCCGCGGTTGCCGATGCTGTCGGCGTGTTCGATGTCGCCTCGCAGCACGTAGGTAATGGTCTCGATGCCCCGGTGGGGGTGCCAAGGGAACCCGGGTCGGAACTCCGCCGGTGTATCGGACCTGAAGTCATCGAGCATCAGGAACGGGTCGAAAAGGCGCTCATCGCCAAGTCCGAACACGCGGTGAAGGTGCACACCCGCGCCCTCGGTCGTCGGGCGGGCCTCATAGATCGTCTGAGCCGTACGCTGTTGAGGCATCGGGGTCTCCTTCGCGGCCAAGGTGGCCGAACGTTTGATGGACCCGCTCGCGGTGGGCGAACGGCGTCTAGTGCGCCTAGTGCCGGGACTCGAGGTCCTCGGCGACCTTGAGGTACTTCTCGTGAATCAGGGAGCGCTCGAAGTCCGCACATTCGGCAGCCATTCGCTCCAGCTCCTCCGGCGTGAAGTAGCGCTTCGCCGCGATGAAGAAGTCGTGATCCTCCTGCTCGATGTGGCGAGGGTAGAACTCGACGAGGAGTTCGAGGGTACGGGTCACTTTCGCTACGGAACCCGAGTGACCGCGGCTGCACCGATCGGCGGCCTCGACGAGCTCTCCCGTACGGAGTCGAGCCCACTTGTGGTCCTCGACCAGCTGATTCATCGCTGCCCGGTCCTGCACGGACAGGGGCTTGGTCTCGAGATCCCGGAAAAGGATGTCCTCCTCCTTGCCGTGGTGACACCGGTCCGCATAGGTGCGGATGAAGTCGACCGCGGAGGTAATGTACGCGCCGTCCACTGAGCCGTCGGACTCGATCCGCTCCAGCTCTCTTCGCATGTCATTCACCACGCGAAGGATGAGCTGATGCTCGTGCATGAGCCCGCCGATAGCAGTTGTCGCGAGATACGTCATCGGCACCTCCTTCTCTCACTTGTTGATACCCCGGCGGAGTCTCCGCCTGGGCACGGCAGCCACGGCGGGCGGCCGCCATCAACAAACAGTCCCGGTCTCCTCTCGGAAGACCGGGACTACCATCGGTATCGAAGTGGCAGCTCTACTCACTCAATGTCGCCTCAGCTAGACGGCGCGGCGGCTCGTGAACAGTTGGAAGAGGAACACGGCCAGCGCGGCGACGAGCAACAGATGGATTAAGCCGCCACCGACCTCCGCTACCAACCCGACGAGCCAGAGTACGAACAGAATGCCGATAATGGTCCATAGCATCGTGATCGCCTCCGTGCGACGAGTTCATTCTCAAACCAAGATCAAAACAACTGCAATAGTATATACCCCGTGGGGTATGCACTCAATCGCAGTCTGACACGGATCGTCGCCGCGCATTACGATTCCGGGCCGCTCGGCTTCGACTGTCAGACAACGCCTGTCTGAAGCCGAACGCAAAGCCCTGCGGCCGCCTCAAGAACGAGCAGCGCGCCGAGCCTCACCGTTCGCTGATCGGCAGCATCGGCCGTCGCGTCTATCTCGGTGATGTCGATGCCCCGCACCTGGGGAGCGCGCCCGAACAGGAACGCGAACTCGCGCAACTCCGCGGCCGACAGCCCTCCGGGGGCAGCGGAAGGGCAGCCCGGCACTGCGGCCCGGTCGCACACATCCACATCGATGTCGACGAACACCCCGCCTCCACCGGCCCCTGCCACTTCGAGCGCCTCGGCGACGATCTCCGCTGGGCGGCGGGTCGCTACTTCGTTTCTCGTCACCACCCGGATCCCAGCCTGCGCAGCCCGCTTGGCGTAGCCCTCGGAGTTCGAGAAGTCGGCGATACCGATCTGAACGACCCGCTCGCCAAGCAGACCTGCCTCAAGAAGCCGACGCACCGGCGAGCCGTTGGTCTCACCGTTGCGAAGGTCGTGATGCGCGTCGATCGTAACGAGCCCGCAGTTGCTCAGATCGCCGAGAAGCCCGCCCATCACCGGGTAGGTGATCGAATTGTCGCCCCCCAGAGCGATCAGTAGCGAGCAGCCGGTCGACGCCGCGACACCCACGGCAGCCCGCACGCGAGTCTCGCCCTCGGCCCCGTCCGGATTCTCAACGTCCCCCACGTCCACAGCGCGCAACGCGCTGACATCCACTCCCCTGCCGCCCGCGTAGGTCGAATAACGCATCAGCGCATCGCGGATGGCCGCCGGGGTCGCCCAGGCTCCGGTCGGAGTGATCGAGGTCGTGTAGGCCGGCACGCCGATAAGTGCGAGCTGAGCGCTCGGCAGGTCTATCGAGTCGGCCGAGGAGAGCCAGTGACCTGCCCGAGGCCACAGCGGGTCGTTCGGCAACGGAGTATCACTACCAGACATGGACCTTCCGTTTCTTCTCGTCACGCAGCATCTGCCGCTCCGCGGTGCTCCACCCCGCTGAAGTGGATATAGGCCAAGTACCGCAACTACACTGCAAGCGGTGCACACCTAGGGATTCCCAGTATCCACCTTCGCCGTGCACGTGCTATTCGCCGAGAACCGGAGGAGCCCGTGTCCGATACCAGCTCAGTCGTCCTGACCCCCGGAGCGCCGAGCATCGGCGACGTCGTCGCCGTGGCGCGACACGGAGCGCGAGTGGAGCTCTCGGCCGAATCGCTTTCCGCGATCGACTCATCCCGCGCCTACGTCGAGGAGCTGGCCCACTCGGGCAAGCCGGTCTACGGGATCAGCACGGGATTCGGCGCCCTCGCGACCAAGTACATCGACCCTGCTCTGCGGCGCAGGCTACAAGTGTCGCTCGTCAGGTCGCACGCCGCGGGCTCCGGGCCGTGCGTCGAGATCGAAGTCGTCCGAGCGCTGATGTTCCTGCGACTCTCAACGCTGGCAACCGGGCGCACGGGAGTCAGGCAGGTGACGGCGCGGACGTACGCGGCTCTGCTCAACGCGCATCTCACTCCGTGCGTGCCGGAGTACGGCTCGCTCGGCTGCTCCGGTGACCTCGCGCCGCTCGCCCACTCCGCGCTTGCGCTCATGGGAGAGGGCGAGGTGTTCGACGCTGGAGGCGCGCGCATGCCCTCCGCGCAGGCGCTCGCTAACGCGGGCATCGAGCCCGTCGTGCTGGAGGAGAAGGAAGGCCTCGCCCTCATTAACGGCACCGACGGAATGCTCGGCATGCTCTGCCTCGCCATCACCGACCTCGAGGGGCTGGCTCGCGTCGCCGACATCTCGGCGGCCATGAGCATCGAGGCCCTGCTCGGCACCGACCGCGTCCTTGCCGAGGACCTGCAGGCACTGCGCCCCCACCCCGGTCAGGCCGCCGCCGCCGCCAACATGCGACGCGTACTTTCGGGCTCGCAGATCGTGAGCTCGCACCTTACCGACGACCCCCGCGTGCAGGACGCGTACTCGCTCCGCTGCGCCCCGCAGGTCGCCGGTGCGGTGCGCGACACGATCGCGCACGCGCGGCTGGTCGCGGAGCGCGAGCTCGCCTCGGCGATCGACAACCCCGTCGTCCTGCCGGACGGCCGCATCGAGAGCAACGGCAACTTCCACGGCGCTCCCGTCGGCTACGCGCTCGACTTCCTCGCGATCGCCGCCGCCGACCTCGCCTCGATCAGCGA
>DATHUB010000370.1:0-3873 GCA_035462695.1 Coriobacteriia bacterium
GATTCGGGACATCTCAGCACGGGAGTAGCGAGGAATCATGGGGCGAAGCCTCCGGAGGCAACAGGCGCTAGAGCGCGAAGGGCTGTCGGGGGCATTGTAGCCGAGAGGAGCGCGAGACCGGCGCCGCGCGATAGAGCACTGAGCCCCATCCCCTTCGGCGTGGGTACGAACAACGGGCACCACCCTCGTACCCAACGCTGAATGGAGGCGCCCTATGCCAGGGTTCGCGAAGTATCCGGTGACGGCCGTACTCAGGGCCGACGACCTCGCGCGCGCGAAGCAGTTCTACACCGACGTGATGGGCTATGCCGTCGACGAGCAGTACTCGATGCCCGGCGTGCTCCCTCTGCGCGCCGGACGCGACGCGATGTTAATGGTCTACGAGCGTCCCGGCATGGCGGCACCCGAGAACACGACTTTGGGCATCCCACTGCCCGCCGAGGACTTCGACGGCTGCGTGGAGTATCTGCGTAGCAAGGGCGTCGCTCTCGAGGACTACGACATCCCCGAGATGGATCTGAAGACCGAGAACGGCGTGGCGATGATGGACGGCGCCAAGAGCGCATGGTTCAAAGACACCGAGGGCAACATCCTCAACATCGTGACGATGTAGCGTCCGCGCATGCACCTGCGGCCGCCGGAGGCGACAAGCGCTAGGGCGCGGCGAGCCCGCGCCCTAGCGATCCCCACTCCCCAGAATTGACGGCTCCTACGGTTAGACTGGGAGCAGTTGACTGAGGGGGGACCGGCGATGCCAGATGGCGCGACGACGGCGGTGCGGGCACAGGGGCTCAGCAAGCAGTACGGCAGCGGCTCCACGCTCGTTACCGCTCTGACGGACGCAACCTTCGAGATTCTTCAGGGCGAGTTCGTCGTCCTTCTCGGCCCGAGTGGATCGGGCAAGACGACGCTTCTGAACCTCGTCGGGGCACTCGAGTCCCCCACGGCGGGCGAGGTCGAGGTCTTCGGGACTCCGCTCGCCCAGATGGGCGAGGACGAGCGCACGCGCTACCGGTTGAACACGGTCGGTTTCATCTTCCAGTTCTTCAACCTCGTTCCCACACTGACGGCCGCCGAGAACGTCGCGCTGCTCGCCGAGCTCACCGGCCCCGATACCGACAGGCGCACGCAGCACGTACTCGAGCAGGTGGGGCTCGGTGATCGCGGCGACCATTTCCCGAGCCAGATGTCGGGCGGCGAGCAACAACGCATCTCTATCGCGCGCGGGCTCGTGAAGGGCTCGCCTTTGCTGCTGTGCGACGAGCCGACTGGCGCGCTCGACATCGAGACGGGCGTGAGGGTGCTCTCCGCGCTCGACGATGCGGTGCGAAGCGACGGGCGCACGGTCGTGGTGGTGACCCACAATGCCGTCATCGCGAGAATGGCCGACCGAGTGATCCGCTTGCGCGACGGCAAGATCATTTCGGCCGAGACAAACGAGACTCGCATCGCGCCCGAAGAGCTGAACTGGTGAGTCTGCTCAGCCGCAAGAGGCGGCGCGACATCCGCGGCCACCGCTGGCAATTCCTCAGCGTCACCGCGACCGTCGTCATCGGCGTCATGCTCTTCTGCGCGTCGTATGACGCCTATCGGAACCTTTACGTCTCCTACAACAGCACCTACGACCGACTTGTCTTCGCCGACGTCACCGTCACCGGGGCGCAGGACCGGTTCGTATCGCAGGTGCGCGCGGTGCCCGGGGCTGAAGCGGTCGAGGAGCGCGTCTCGGCCGACGTGAAGCTGCGCATCGATGGCCGCGAGTTCGCCGGGCGTACCGTCGGGCTCCCAACCAACGGGCAACCGGCGGTCAACAAGGTCGACGTCGTCGACGGCGACTATCTCACGCCCAATGCGAGTGAGCGCGTGCTCGTCGAGACCCACCTTGCCGAGGCGTACGATCTGGCGCCGGGCGATGTCGTCGAGCTGCTCACGCCGAGCGGATGGCGCAAGCTCACGATGGCCGGCGAGGTCGTCTCGGCCGAGTACTTGTGGCCCGCGCCGAGCAACCAGCAGCTGTTCGCCTCCCCCGAAGACTTCGGCGTGCTTTTCGTCGACGCAGACCTCGTCCCTCTCGCCGCCACCCCCGCTGTCCAGAACCAAGTGCTCGTCCGCTATGCGGAGGACGTCGACCGCGACGCAATAGACCGACGTGTGCGCCAGCTTGCTGACGACGCAGGCGCCGATGATGTGCAGCTCCAAGAGGATCAGCCGTCGAACAAGGCACTGTCGCTCGACTTGCAGGGCTTCGAGCAGATGGCGTGGCTGTTCCCGGCGATGTTCCTGCTCGCCGCGGGGCTTGCCTCCTACCTGCTGCTGACGCGGATCGTGTTCTCACAGCGCGACCAGATCGGCACCCTGCGCGCGAACGGGTTGTCGCGCAGCGCGGTGCTCGGGCACTACCTCGGCTACGGACTGTGGGTCGGACTGTGGGGTGCTTCCATCGGGGTGCTGCTGGGCGTGCCGGCGGGCTGGGCGATCACCGGCGCGTACACGAGCGAGCTCGGAATCCCTGACACAGTGCGCCAGCTACGCCTCATCACACCCACCATCGGCTTGTCCTTCGGGCTGGCGGCCGGTCTGCTGGCAGCGTGGGTCCCGGCGCGCCTTGCCGTCAGCATCGAGCCGGCAGAGGCGATGCGCGGCACCGCCCCGAGCGAGCGTGGCCGTCGCAGCGGCGTCGAGGTTCTTGTCCCGTCGCTGCGTCACCTGAAGGTGCGCTGGCGGATGGTGCTGCGCGGGTTCGGACGCAACCCGCGCCGAAGCCTGTCCACGATTGTCGGTATAGTGCTCGCCCTCGTGCTTCTGCTCACCTCGTGGGGCATGCTCGACACCACCGCCGTGCTGATGGACAAGCAGTTCAACCAGATCCAGCTCGAGGACGCGCAGGTCGTCCCCCGTCGCGGCCTCGACGACCCGCTCTTGTCGCAGATCCGCGCCGTGGACGGCGTGCGGGTCGCCGAGCAGGTCATGGCGCTCGACATCTCGGCGAGCGGGCCGCTGGGCTCGTACTCCACGCAGCTTCTCGCCTTCGCCGAGAACACGCAGATGCACGCATTCGGCACCTCGGGCGATACGCCGCCTCCCGGCGACGTGCTCGTGGGGCCGTCGGTTGTCGACAAGACCGGCGTTCCGGTCGGTACCCAGCTCACGCTGCGCTCCCCCTCCCTCGACACGGGCTTCGCGCTTCCCATCGGTGCGACAGTCGACGAACCGCTCGGCACCTTCGTGTACGCCAGTCAGCCGACGCTACTCAACGCGCTGCGAGAGGCCGGCATCGCCGACCCGGAGTCGCTGATGAGCAGTGCATACTCGGTTGCGTTCGTGCAGTTCGAGCCCGGCGCGGACCGCGAGCAGGTGATCGGGAGCCTGCGGGACCTCACCGGCGTGTCGACCGTCTCTGACTCGCGCGAGATCTACAACCTGGTGCAGGGGTACCTCGGCTTCTTCTACCTGTTCATCGGCATGATGCTCGTCTTTGGCGGGACGATGGCACTTGCGCTCATCTTCAACACTGTCTCGGTGAACCTTGCCGAGCGCTCGAGCGAGCTGGCGAGCATGCGCGCCAACGGCATGTCGAAGGGTATCGTCGCCTCGATAGTCACTGCCGAGAACCTCATCCTCACCGCCATCGGCGTCATACCCGGGCTCATCATCGGGACGTGGGCGGCGGACGCCTTCTTGAGCACCTACAACAGCGACCTGTTCGCCTTCGACCTCGTCATCAAGCCCGGCACGTACATCCTCGCGAGCCTGGCGATGTTCGCGGTCACCGGACTGTCGCTCCTGCCGGGGATTCGAGCGGTCGGTCGCGTCGACATCGCGAAGGTGGTCCGCGAGAAGTCGGTCTAGGACGCGAGACCTCCCGGCGGCGTT
>DATHUB010000371.1:0-4977 GCA_035462695.1 Coriobacteriia bacterium
CGCAGCAACTCCACGATCTCCTTGCCGAGAAACCGCCTGACTCCGCCCATTAGCTCCTCCCCCCTACCAGCTCGACGAAGACGTCCTCAAGCGAGATCTCCCCGCTCTCCAACCGATCGAGCCCGAGCCCAAGGTCTGCAATCATGCGCGGCACCTCTCGGCGAGCCTCGCCCAAGTCGGCGACGGCGACGGAGATCGAACCGCCGTTCTCGGCAGTCACCGCTGTCGTCCACGAAGCGGCCTCCAGCGCGGCTACCAGAGGTAGGGCGTCTCCGACGACCTTCAGTTCGAGCCGGTGCGCGGCATAGCGTGCTTTCAGTTCAGCGATGCCCGATTCCGCGACGAGCTTGCCTCGATCCAAGATCGCGACCTTGTCGCAGACGCGCTCAACATCGGCGAGTATGTGCGTCGAGAAGAAGACGGTGGTGCGGCCCGCAAGCGACTCCACCATGTCGAGAACCTCTTTGCGCCCGAGCGGGTCGAGCGCGCTCGTGGGCTCGTCAAGCATCAACAGCCTCGGCGCGTTGATGAGGGCCTGTGCGATTCCAAGCCGCTGCTTCATGCCGCGCGAATAGCCCCCCACCCGCGAGTCAACGCCAGAGAGCCCGGCCAGGTCCAGCAGGAGCGGGATGCGCTCGTCCAGAGTCTCGTGGTCGAGCCCGAAGAGGCCTCCGGCGAACTGAAGGAACTCCAGGGCCGTCATCCACCCATAGAAGCCCGGCACATCGGGCAAGAATCCGGTCAGGGACCTCGCCTCTACGCTCCCGGGAGCGTGTCCGAAGAGCCGAGCCGAACCCGCGTCTGCACGAGCGAGACCGGTCAGCACCCTCAGCGTCGTCGTCTTGCCAGCGCCGTTCGGGCCGAGAAACCCGTAGATGCTGCCCTCGGGAACGACGAGATCCACATTGTCGAGCGCCACGAAGTCACCGAAGCGCTTAGTGAGACCCTTTACCTCGAGTGCTGCCGTCATGTCCTACTCCCTGGGTGACCCGTAGAGCCCATCGACCGCCGAGCGCTTCTCGGCGACTCCAATGTCTTGACCGGTGACTGCGGCCGGCGCCGCGGTCTTGCCCAGGATGAACCAAAGAATTGCTCCGACAATCTCGCCAAGGAGAATGATCAGGGCCCAAGCCCACTTTCGTCCGCCGATGGAGACTCTGTCCTGCGGCGTCTTCACCAGCTGAACGATTGCGACGACCTGCAGCACGAGCTGCACGAGAATGAGCGCTCCAACGGCTCCAATGACCTTGACGTCCACGACAACTCCTCTCCGACCGCGCCCTAGCGGCTGCGGTCAACGCGGTCCATATCCGTACGCATCTCCTCGGCCCTGCCGGATCGGGCAAGTGCCGTAAACACACCAAGGGGCACAGCGACGGTCCCTATCAGTACGAGCGGGAACGCCCAGGGACCGATGTCGCCCGTCCCACCGCCAGCCACCAAGGTGATGGCCCACACCCCGGCGGCGACGCTTGCCAGAAACGCAGCGCACCCGATCGACGCCCCGCGCAACAGCCGCGCGCGGTGCAAGGCCACGGACCACACCGCCCAAACCGTAGGTGCCAGCGCCAAGGCGAACAAGTAGAGAAACGCGGTAGTTGCAGGCAGAAACCTGTCGGCAACCCCATACAGATCCCAGTGAGCGGGCAGCTCGACGGGAAGCGTGCTTCTAAGAGCGAGGAAGCTTCCGAGCATAGCCGCCGTGATTGCCACGGGGACGAGCAGGGCGAGCAGAAAGGCGCGGTCCGAGACATTCTCGAAGGGTTCGTCCTCGGCGTCGGGCTCCAGGAGGTGAAGGCGGATGGCGAGCGACGCGAAGTTCAGGCCCCAGCCGATTCCGAACACGCGCGGCACGAACAGACGGGGGTCTTGAGGGTTCCACCACCGCAACGCGACTCTCTCGCGGGTGGGAACGCGCAACTCGTACGGTACGCCGAGGATCCGCCCGGCCAAGGGTGAGGGCTCGATATCGTCGTCGGCGATGGCAGCGCAGAGCCCCTCGGCGTACACGTCGGGCGCCCCGAGTTCTTGGGCGATTGAGTCAACGTCTTGAGTGGTCGAGGCCGGTGAGAGGGCATGGAGGAAGTGAGCGCGCACCTCAGCGACGGTCTCGTGCGCGAGCCCTTCATCTACCGCGCAAAGACCGGCTTCGACCGCCTCGAGGTATGCCCGGAGCGCGCCGCGGGCCGGTTCGGCGAGTTCGTCTTCGTCTCGGACGGCCACTAGCCGGCCACCTCTCTCAGGAAGTCGTCAACGGTTCCGGAGACACTGCGCCAAGCGGAGGTCATCGCGGCAAGCTCCCGGCGACCGTCGGCGGTCAAACGGTAGTACTTGCGCGGGGGTCCTACAGGCGACTCGGCCCATGTCGAATCGATCAGGCCCGCCTTCTTGAGTCTGGACAGGAGCGGGTAGACGGTGCCGCCGGAGATCGCCAACTCACGGTGAGACGACAAGACGTCGACCAGTTCGGACCCGTATCGCTCCCCCGATGCCAGCAGCCCCAGCACCACGACCTCGACCACGCCTTTGCGGAGCTGGGACACCCACGCCTCTTTCTCGCGTACCACGCCGTCTTCACCTCCCCTGCCCTCATGCGATGTTTCATCTTTCGACAAGGTACTGCAAGGTAGCTTGTTGTGCAAGGTACCTTGCAGTACCGCATCCGCGGCGAGGTTGCGGGGGGCGCGAGAGTGCGTGGCGGCGTTGCGCGAGCGCGCGTTGCGAAGCGGAGCGCCTCGGGCGCGGCTCAGTCGGTCGAGCGCCCTTCGGCAACGGCTGCGAATACGTCGCGGTAGCGAGGGATGAGCGCCTCGAAGGTGTAGCTTCGCGCCAACCCGGCAGCCTCTCCAGGAACGGGACGATGGAGCACGTGGCTGCGAAGTCGGGAGACGAGCTCATCGGCGGTGCGGTAGCGATACTCGCGTGGATAGATCTCCGGATAGGCCAGCCTGTCAGGCACGAGCGGCGTACATCCCGCGTAGCAAGCCTCCACCATCGCGAGGCCAAAGAACTCGTTGACGGCAGTCGACACGGCTACATCCGCGCCCGCGAGAAGCGCGGCATACTCACCGCGCGACTCCGGCTCGTCGCAGTGCACGAGCCGCGATCCAAGGGCATCCGCTGCCGCACGCATGACCTCGGCAGTCTCGCGGAACGACTGGCCGGCGACGGCGACCTCGAAGTCCAGCCCCTCCTCGGCAAGCTGAGTCACCGCCGAGAAGAACTCCTCGGGGTTCTTGTCGTGCTCCCACCGGTGCGGCCAGACGATCCTGCAGCGGGCGCCACGGACGACTTCGACCCCATCGAATGCGGCGGTATCGATCGGCGGCGGAACCACCAACGACTTGGCCGCGATCCGCTCGGCGAGCTGCTGCGGGCGGTGATCCGGAAACTCGCGAATGAAGCCGGGAATCTCCGAGAGGAAGGCGTCCCGGTTCCACGCGGTGTTGAACAGGCAGCACTCGGCGGAGAGTGCGGTCGTGATGTTGGTCAGAGGGAACTGGAAGTCCCACTCGGCCGTATGCCGGTTCGGGTAGACGAGCTGGTTCTCGTGGAAGTAGACGACGGCGGGGACTGCCGCGACCTCTGCGCCGGCAAGTCCGCGGAACTCGGCCAGGTTCACGAAGGTCGAAGCGAACACCACATCCCACTGAGCGCGACCCTTCTCGCTCAGCGCAGTCAGCGAAGCGGCCTCAGCGGCCATGGTGATGGCCGAGCCCCTCATCCGCCATTTCCACTTGCGCGCTGGCAGCGTCAGTAGCGTCCAGTCCGCATCGAGACGATCAACGAGACCGTCGAGCACGGCACGGTGACTGCCGCCGTAGTACGGCTCGAGCGCGAGTATTCGTAAGCGACTCATCGCCCCGCGTCGACTCCCCCGTCGTCACTCGACTCCAGCTGCGCACGGCTCCAACCGCTTTCGCCTTCCGGCGTCCGCCAGTGCTTCGGCGCGCGATAGGCCGGACAGTTGAAGTCGCGCCAAGACAGCCCCGAGAGAGCGTCAGCGACCATGCGATCGACGTCGAGAAGCGACCACGCCTCGAGCACCGCGTGCATCTTCGCGTGCGTCTCGGGGTTCCTCGGCATGAAGAGGGTGCAACAGTCGGCATGCTCCTGGGTCGACAGCCCGTATGTGCCGATCGCGCGAGCCTCGCCGATGATCTCGAGCTTGTCGTTGCCGATCAGCGGTCGCAGGACCGGAAGCCGGGCTGCCTCGTCGACGGCAGCGATGTTCTCGAGCGTCTGGCTGGCTACCTGGCCGAGGGACTCCCCCGTCACCAACGCCTTGGCCTGTTCGAAGCGCGCGACCGCCTCGGCCACGCGAATCATCAGACGCCGGTACATCAGGACGCGCAGGTCGGGCGGAACCGCGAGAGAGACCTCTTTCTGAAGGTCGCCGAACGGCACCACGTAGATGCGCCCCAGGCCGCCTGTTTGTTCGAGCACCGAGCCGATCTCGTAGACAAGACGCTCCGAGTAGTCGTTGGTCTGGGGACGTCCCGAGAAGTGGATGCCTACGACGACCGCGCCTCGGCGCATGATCCGCCAGCACGCTACGGGCGAGTCGATTCCCGCCGAGAGAAGCGCCATCACGCGACTTGCCGTGCCTACCGGAAGACCGCCGGGGCCGCTGATCGTCACCGACGAGATGTATGTGTCGCCCTGGGTGACGTTCACGACAACGGTGGCGTCCGGAGCACTGAGATCCACGCCGGCCCCCGTCTTCGCCTGTAGATACGCGCCGATGCGACGGTTCATCTCAAGGCTAGGCTCCGCAAACTGGGTGTTTGCACGTCGAGCGGCGACCCTGAAGGTGGTGAACGGGCGAGCTGCCTCCAACGCCGCCAGCGCGACCTGCTCCATCTCCTCAGGCTGTTGGGTGGTCTTGTAGGCAAGCGAGACGCCCGATACGCCGGGTATCAGCGCGATTCTCTCGGCGACCTCTCGCATACGATCGGGTTCGAACACTCGGACGAC
>DATHUB010000372.1:0-15232 GCA_035462695.1 Coriobacteriia bacterium
CCTTGCTCATCGAACGCCGCGCGGGCCGCGGGCCCTTTCGCGCGCTGAACCTCGTCGGCCTGCCGATCTGCAAGTTCGTTGACGAGCACCGCGATGCGGCGGGGTGACGCCACGACATCGACGGAGTCGTACTCGAGACGGGCGTCCATGAGCGTCTTAGGAACCGCAACGGACAACTGCTCGATCGCGCTGTAGACGGCGTTCGATGGCAGCTCCTCGGTTCCGATCTCAAAGACGAGGTTGCGTCCCACCATCAGACATCACCGCCTTCCGGCGAGGTGGCTTCTTCGGTCGCGGCATCTTCTTCGGACGGCGCGATCAATGCGACGTACGCCTCGCAGCAACCCTTCGCCAGGGCGCGGACGCGAAGTATGTAGCCTTGCCGCTCGGTGACACTGATGGCGCCTCGAGCATCGAGCAAGTTGAAGGCGTGGCTGCACTTGAGGACGTAGTCGTAGGCGGGCAGCACATAGCCGGCCTCGAGCGTTCGCTTGCACTCGGCTTCGTATGTCGTGAACAGGTTCAGCAACATGTCGACATCCGCTACTTCGAAGTTGTACGCCGAGTACTGCTGCTCGTTTCGCAAGAAGACGTCACCGTAGGTGAAGGTGTGGCCGTCGGGGCCCACCGACCAAACAAGGTCGTATACCGAGTCCACTCCTTGGATGTACATCGCGAGTCGTTCCAAGCCGTAGGTGATCTCGGCTGGAACCGGCCGGCATTCGAATCCGCCGACCTGCTGGAAGTAGGTGAATTGCGTGCACTCCATGCCGTTCAGCCAGACCTCCCAGCCCAGGCCCCACGCCCCGAGCGTAGGCGACTCCCAGTCGTCTTCAACCAGCCGGATGTCGTGCTCCGCCGGCTCGATACCGATCGCTCGCAAAGAGTCGAAGTAGAGGTCGAGAACGTCGTCGGGGCTCGGCTTCAGGATCACCTGGTACTGGTAGTAGTGCTGCAGACGGTTCGGGTTCTCGCCGTAGCGTCCGTCGGTCGGACGTCGAGACGGCTGCACGTAGGCGGTGCGCCACGTATCGGGGCCCAAAGCGCGCAAGGTCGTGGCCGGGTGGAAAGTACCGGCGCCGACTTCGGTGTCGTACGGCTGAAGAACCACGCAGCCGTTGTCCGCCCAGTAGCGCGACAGCGCCAAGATGATGTCCTGGAAGGTCATCGTGCTCATCGGCTTGGAGTCTCCCTCATAAGGCGGATTCGGCCCGTCGTGCCGAACGTGGAGGATATCTTACACGAATCGATGCACTCCTCGGCCGGCTCGAAACGGCTCTCGAACAGGTCCGGCAACCACCCCTCATCGAATCGCTGGCGGACCCGACGCACAGGCCCCCTTGGAGTGAGAATTCACTTTGAAGGGGAATCTTAACCAGCGAATCCGATTGCTCGGCAACTGGTGAGGAGGAGCACGCTATGTATGAGGGTAAGCCTCTGCTCGACGTTATGAACGACCTGCGCGGGCGCGAACTCGCGGTGATCATGCAGTACATGCGACATCACTACCTGGTCTCCGGACCGGACGGTGTCGCGCTGGCGGGTGAGTTCAGAGAGATCGCGATAGTTGAGATGAAGCATGCTGAGGCGCTCGCGGAGCGTATCGACTATCTCGGCGGGGATCCCACGACGAAACCAGAGCCCATCATGGGAGTCGATGCTCGAACCTTGGCGGAGATGGCCGCGGCGGACCGCGACAGCGAAGCAGATGCGATAGCCCGCTACAAGGAGGCGGTCGGCCTCGCGGACGCAGAAGGCGACGTCACCACCCGCAAGCTGTTCGAGGACATCCTGGGCGACGAGGAAGACCACCACAAGACGTTCAGCGACATGCTCGGCTGACTTGCGCTCCGCCGGCACGGGACGCTTTTCATACGAATGGCCCTCGTCCTCCGGCGGGGGCCATTCCCGTTCACAGCGCAGCCCCGCCTACCCGGGCGACAGAGTACCAGCGTAGTAGTCGAGAGCCTTGAGCCTTGCCGGCACGTGGTACGAGACGAACGAGCGAATGAGCGTGAAGCAGTCATACACCGCGTCCTGAGGCATCTCGAGCTCTGTGATCTCGGCCATCGTCGCGCCGAGAAGCCTCTGAAGCCACGCACGAGCCTCGGCCGGGAATCGTAGCGCCGAGGGGTCGAGCTCGCCGCACGTGGGACAGAGTGCCCCGCCCTGTGGCAGCGAGAAGTCCCCCGTCTCACCCACTTCACAGGCACAGACCACACAGGTCTCGAACTCAGGCCGATACCCGTGCATCGCCAGCGCCTTCAGCAGGTAGGCGATCACCAGTGGTGTCAGGCGATCCGGGGCCGCGGACTCCATCGCGCCGAGCGTGGTATCGGCGAGCGCGAAAAGGCGCGGCTCTGTCTGCCCCTCAACCGCGATCTTGTCGAGAAGATCGACAACCACCGATGCTGCCCCTTGCCGGTCCAGGTCCTCTCGTAGCGCGGCATGAGGCGTGACCGATCTCACTTCCGAGATCACTTCGAGGTTGCGGCCTGTGTGAAGCAGCAGGTCGACCACCGAGTAGGGCTCGAGCCGTCCTCCGATGCGCGAACCCGGCTTGCGAAGGCCCTTGGCAACCGCCCTGACTTGTCGGCCATCCTCCGAGAGCAGAGTAAGGATGACGTCGGTCTCTCCAAGCTTGGTCTTTCTCAGGACGAGCGCGCGGAGTGGGTAGGCAGGCATACGCTAGTCAGCGCGCTCCTGCGCCTGGGCAAGAATCGCGGCGCCGGCCGAGGTCCCCAGACGGGTGGCACCGGCGTCGAGCAGGGAAAGCGCGGTATCGAGATCGCGGATGCCGCCGGCAGCCTTGACGCCGATGTCGGGCCCCACCGTGGCGCGCATCACCTCCACGTCCCGCACGCTGGCACCGCGCGGTCCGAATCCTGTGGAGGTCTTTACGAACGCAGCACCGGCATCGACACAGAGTCGGCAGGCTCGTTCGATGTCGGGTTCGGTGAGATGACCGGTCTCGAGGATGACCTTCACGATTGCCGAGCCGTCCGACCGTGAATCGACGGCAGTCACGACCGCGCCGATGTCCTCCCGCACGAACGCGTCCTCGCCTTCCAGCAAGGCTGCGAAGTTGATAACCATGTCGACTTCGACACATCCGAGTTCGACCAGATGTACGGCCTCCTCTGCCTTCGTCTCCGTCAAGGAGTAGCCGAGAGGAAAGCCCACTACCGAGCAGACCTTGGTGCGCGTGCCTGCCAAGACCTGCGTCGCGATCGGCACAAGGAATGGAGAGACGCAGAGAGTTGCGAAGCCGAAGTCACGGTTCACCTCCATCCACGAGGCTGCCTCGCGCATGCCAACCGTGGGCTTGAGCAGGGTCTGGTCCAAAGTCGCGGCAAGCCTTGGAACGTCCATCGCTACCGCCCCTCGCCGTATCCGAAGCGACGGATCTGGGAAGCGTCCCGCCGCCAGTCCTTCTTCACCTTGACCGTCAGGTCGAGGAACACGCGCGTGCCGAGCAGCCGCTCGAGGTCCACCCGGGCCTCGCTCCCGATCTGCTTGATCATCTCACCGCCCCTGCCGATGATGATGCCCTTCTGAGAGTCACGCTCCACGTAGATCACGGCCCAGATGCGCGTAATGTCCTTCTTCATATCCTGCTCAACTTGCTCGAGCGCGACGCCTACTGCGTGCGGCACTTCGTCGAAGGTAGAGCGCAGGATCTTCTCGCGGATGAATTCGGCGATCATGACCTCGAAGGTCTGATCGGTGGGCATGTCTCGGGGGAACCAGCGTGGCCCGTCCGGCAGATACTGCACGACCGCCGCGAGGAAACCCTCGAGATTGAAAGCCTCCACTGCGGAAAGCACGATCTCCTCATCGAAGTCCACCAGACTGCGCGCCGAGGAAAGCTGCGCTTGGACCTGTTCCGCGCTAGCGATGTCCGCCTTGGTCAACACAAGGATCTTCTTGCCGCGGCTGCGGGCAACGTGTTCCGCGACCCAACGGTCGCCGCCACCGACCGGCTTGGTGGCGTCGATCAGGAAGGCGACCACGTCGACGTCCTCGAGCGCTTTGAGGGCGCTCCTGTTGAGTTCTTCGCCAAGGGCGTCGTGGGGCTTATGAAGCCCTGGTGTGTCGACGAGCACTATCTGGGAGTCTTCGCGGTCCACGACGGCACGGATACGGTGCCTGGTGGTCTGCGGCGTGTCACTGGTGATCGCGACCTTGCTGCCGACGAGCGCATTGGTGAGCGTCGACTTGCCCGCGTTGGGACGGCCCACAAGTGCGGCGAAGCCACTCTTGACCTGCTCGACTCCTGTGAGGTCCGGAGAGGCCACCTACTTGGTCTCGTCTTGGTCGAGGTAGCCGCGAACAAACGCCTCGGGCAGGAGCTCGTCGAGCGTCATGACCATGACGTCGTCGCTCTGGCCGCCCATGATGACCCGCATCTCCGGATTGAACTCAGCAAGGATCTGTCGGCACGTGCCGCACGGGACGGTGGGGGCCTCAGAGTCTCCGACGACCGCCACTGCGGCGATGTCCCGGTAGCCAGCGGACACTGCGGCGGCCACAGCCGCTCGCTCAGCACACGTCGTGGCGGGATAGGCGGCGTTCTCAACGTTCACGCCCTGGAAGATCTCCCCGTCTGCGGTGTACACCGCTGCCCCGACTCGAAACGATGAATAGGGCACATAGGCCTTCTCCTGCACTTCGCGAGCGAATGCCAACAAGGCAAGATCGGGCTGTGTGAGGTTACGCACCGGTTTGTCCTTCCTTCGTGTGGTTTGCCGGCTCTACGGCCAGCTGACATATGCGGGTGCCTTGCCGCTCGGTGACGGTAAGGCGCAGCCCCTCAATCTCCATTGACTCTCCGAGCTCGGGTATGCGGCCCGCGACTTCGGTGTAGAGTCCGCCCACCGAATCCGCCTCTGTGCTGAGGTCGGTCCCGAACAGCTCGTTCAGGTCGTCCACCGGCAGCCGGGCATCCACGCGGAAGCGCCCTTCGCCCTCGTCCACTATCAGCGGCTCTTCCCGGTCGTACTCGTCCGCGATCTCGCCGACGATTTCTTCCAACAGGTCCTCGAGGGTGACGATACCCGCAGTCCCGCCGTACTCGTCGGCAACGATCGCGATGTGGGTACGCACCCGCATCTCGAACAGCAGTTCTTCGACCGGCTTCGTCTCGGGCACGAAGAAGGGCGTTCGTGCGATCTCGGCGATGCTGACCTCGCCACTCGCCCGTCCCAGGGCGACCAGGAGGTCCTTGGCGTACAGAACACCTCGGACGTCGTCGATCGAACCATGATAGACGGGCAAGCGGGAGAAGCCCGTCTTGTGGATGGTGGCTATCGCCTCGCCGACGCTCGCGGTGTCTTCCAGGGCCGCAACGTCAGTGCGGGGCACCATGACTTCTCGCGCCACCTTCTCGGCAAAGTCCGAGACCGCCTCGAGCAGGGCCTCCTCGGCCTCCTCGCGCTCTCCCTCCTCGCCTGACGACACGCCGCGGAACTCCGGCGTGACCGCCCAAGGAGTGAGAGTCGCCTCCTTCGCGACGATCTCCACGGCCCAGCGCCACGGCGCGCCCAGCACGCGTGCCACCGGGTACAGGAACCGAACGAACGGCAGCGCCTGCGGAGCACCGGTGAGGCCGATCCGCTCGGGGTTCACGACCGCCAGGGTGCGCGGTAGCGCCTGAGTCAGGGAGTGCGCGAGCGCCACGCCGATGAGGCCGGCGGCGATCCCGGTCGCGTAGATGATCGCCTCAGCAGCAGGACCTTGAGCCCGCCCGCGCGTGGCATAGATGCCGAGCGAGTATCCCGCGAGTCCGAACGCCGCATAGGCGAGTCCTCCGGCGAAGGCTGAGACAGCACGTACCCGGTGCCTGTGCTCGGAGAGGTTGTCCAGCTCCTCGGAGCCCTTCGCGTGTGACTCGACAAGCCGATGCACGCGACCCGCGGGCAGCAGCATGATTGCCGTCTCCACCGAAGACAGCATCGCGGCAAGAGCACCGAGAAGGATGGTGATGAGTATGTTAATCAGCAGCACGTTCAGCCTTTGTCGAATTGGAGTTCGCCATGCAGGAACTCACCTGAAGAATACCTGAAAGACCACCGTCACAAGCACGATGCCGAGCAGTCCTCCGACCACGGCTTGGGCGACGGTGTGTATCTCTGCCTCGATGCGGCTCTGAGCCACAAGGAAGGCGACGAAGTACGCGAGCGCGAGCGCCCCGGCATTCCAGGTGATGAACCCGAGCACGGTCGCGGCTGCAAATGCGACCGCGACATGGCCGCTCGGCCAACCTCCCTCGAGCCAGGTCCCCTGCCGGGAGACGCCCTTCATGACGAGCACTGCGAGTAGCACGATTCCGAGGGCGATCACGGTGAGGTCCGACGAGGCGAACCGAACAATGTCGAGGCCGCGCTGCAGGAGCAGCCGCGTCGGTTCGAACAGAACGAGATAGGCGACGATCAACGCGTTGATCGCGGCGACCAGTACTGCGCCGGCCGCAACGTCCTTCGCGACTTTGGCGAGCGGGTCGTAGCGCTCTGTAGCCACGTCGACAGCGGCCTCTATCGCAGTGTTCAGGAGTTCAGTGACGAACACGAGACTGATGGCGAAGACCACCGCTACCAGCTGCATCCGCGACACCCCGAGGAACAGGCTGCCGAGAGCCACGAGAACGGCGAGCGTCAGGTGCACGCGCATATTGCGTTGCGTCCTGAGCGTCCACACCATGCCTTCGATGGCGTAGTTGAAGCTCCACAGAATGGAGCGCTTGCTCTTCACAGGGCGGCCGGTGGTCAGGACGCCGCCGCCCATGCATCGAGCAGAACTCGCTCCCGCGCCTGCATGGCCGACGCATCCTCGTCCGACTCATGGTCGTAGCCGAGCAGGTGGAGCACGCCGTGCACCAGCAGGAGGTTCAGCTCCACCTCGACGGTGTGGCCCAGTTCGGCGGCCTGCTCTTCGGCTACTGAGGGCGCGATCACCACATCACCCAAAGCGACCGGTTCGCCTTCGGCCACGACCGCGCACGGATCGTCGCACGGAAACGACAGCACGTCGGTGGGCCCTTCCTTGCCACGGTAGCGCGCGTTCAGCGCGGTCATCTCGTCAATGTCTACCAGAGCGATTGAGAGCTCGATGGCGTCGGGAGCGTCCTCGCGATCCAAGACGAATGCCGCGAGCCGTTCAAAGGCACCGAAATCCAAGGGCTCAGGCTCCCGATGGCTGAGGACGCTGATCTGCATCCGTGACTCCCTTCGTGGGCTGCGACTGGCTCGGATAGGGACATCGTACATGGCGGAAACTCACGAGCTGCTTCACGAATACCGTCTGAATCCGACGCAGGTCCTCGTCGGACAGACCGGACAGCGCCAGCTGCCCGTCTCGAGTGCGCTCGGCGATCACTGCGGATACGCTCTCGCTGATCTCTTCGGGATCGGGCTTCGACATCGCCCGTATCGACGCCTCGCTCGAGTCCGCGAGCATCACGATCGCGGCTTCGCGGCTCTTGGGCGGCTCACCCGGGTACCTGAAGTCCGCCTCGAAGGCGGATGCGTCGGCTTCGGCCGCCCGATGGAAGAAGTACCGAACGACGGACGTACCGTGGTGCTGTCGAATGATCGCCAGCACGGGCTCGGGCAGGCGGTACTCGCGTCCGAGTGCGTATCCGTCCGTGACGTGCGACATGATGATACCGGCGGAATCGGCCGGTCGCGTGCCCTCGTGGGGGTTGCAGTCGTCCTCTTGGTTCTCGAAGAAGTAGCCGGGCTGAGCGAGCTTGCCGATGTCGTGGTAGTAGGCGCCCACCCGAGCAACGAGCGCGTCCGCCCCCACCGCTTCGGCCGCGGCCTCTGACAGATTCGCGGCCGCAACCGAATGCACGTAGGTGCCCGGGGCCTCGGTCATCAGGCGTCGCAGCAGCGGGTGTGTGGGACTGGCCGCTCTGATGAGCATGTCGTCGCGCCCACTCGCGGTATGAGTGCTGAATCCGATCGCGATCGCTCCGACAACCGCGGCTACGATTGCCCCTATCGCACCCAGCCCCGCCGCGAAGACCAGGCCCTCGATACCGGCGACGCGCGCAGCGATCCAAGCTCCCATGGCACCCGCGAGTACTGCAATGGTCACGATCAGCAGCACTGCCCACGTTGGGAGGTGCGGCGGGACGATGACTTTCTGGAGCCGGTGTGAAGACTCTGCGCCGCTCGCGCGAAGACTCTCATTCATCGGTTGCGTCTCGCGCCTCCTCGAAGGCTTCATAGGCCGAGACGATGCGCTGTACGAGCTTGTGTCGGACCACATCGGTGCCCGTCAGGTCTACGAAAGTCAGATCGGCGACTCCTTGCAGTATCGAGCGGACCTGCTTGAGGCCCGAGTGGCCGCGCGGCAGGTCGATCTGGGTCACATCGCCCGTGATGACGATCTTCGAGCCAAAGCCGAGCCGGGTCAGAAACATCTTCATCTGCTCGGGCGTGGTGTTCTGCGCTTCATCAAGGATGACGAACGAGTCGTTGAGCGTGCGGCCGCGCATGTAGGCGAGCGGAGCGATCTCGATGGTGCCGCGCTCGAGCAGCATCGCCGACTTCTCGGCGTCCATCATGTCGTACAACGCGTCGTACAGAGGCCTGAGATAAGGGTCGACTTTCTCGGTCAGGGTGCCCGGCAGAAAGCCGAGAGACTCGCCAGCCTCCACCGCCGGACGAGTGAGGATGATGCGCCCGACCTCTTTGCGCTTGAGCGAATCGACAGCCATCGCCATTGCAAGGTATGTCTTGCCGGTACCGGCGGGACCGATGCCGAACGTAACCGTGTTGCAGCGAATCGCATCGACATAGCGCTTCTGACCTGCCGTCTTCGGCCTGATCGCCTTGCCCTTGTGGGTCAGGATGACGTCGCCGTGCAGAGCGGTAGGCGTGCACTCCCCCTGCTTCAGGAGGTCTATCGAACGTCCAACGCTGTCAATTGTCAGGTTCTCCCCACGCTCGATCAACTGGATCATCTCGGCGAAGAGGGTTGAGACGGTCTGGCTGTCACTGGGTTGACCGTTGATCGTGATCTGGTTCCCTCGCACCGCTATCTCCGACTCGAACTCATCCTCGATGAGCCGCAGCAGGGCGTCGCCCTGGCCAAGGAGATTCGTCATGTCGAGATCGGGCGGTACCACGAGGCGGATCTGACTGGACTCCACTGTGCGTAGAACACCTCGGCTCACTGTGTCAGGTAGCCGCTGAACACTATCCAAGCGACTCGGATTCTCCATTCGATTCTACCACCGTCAGCAGCAATCACTCCGCGTTTCGCGCAGCTGGAAGCCAGCCCTCGAGTCCGTCACCGTAGGGCTCGCCAAGCATGACCTCCACCACATCACCGACGCCGAGCTCGGCATCGTCCTCAGCGAGGGCAGGATGCAATCTCTGCAGCCTGACCTTGACGTAGTCGCGGGTCGTGCCCTCGAACACGTCCGGCGGCCGTTCTCGCTCGAGAAGTACCTCCGCGCTCGCTCCGGCGTGCCCCTGCAGGAACTGCGCTCTCAGGGAGTCGCCGGTCTGCCGGAGGCGGGCCGCTCGGGACGCTTTGGCCCGAGGGTCGATCTGCGCCATCTCGGCCGCCGGCGTACCCGGGCGTACCGAGTAGCGGAAGACGTGCAGCTTCGCGAACCCGATCTCCTCGCAGAGCGCCCGAGTCTGTTCGGCGTCTTCTTCTGTCTCGCCGGGAAAGCCGACCATCACGTCCGTCGTGACGCTCAATCCCGGCAGGGCGTCCTTGGCCGCAGACACGAGCGCGCGGTACTCGTCCACCGTGTAGTTGCGCCGCATCGCCGAGAGAACCGAGTCGCTACCGCTCTGCAGGGGCACGTGCAGATGGCGGCAGAGCGCGGGGGTCGCAGCGAGCGTTTCGAGAAGCTGCTCGGTCAGGTCCGGCGGCTCGATGCTCGACAGCCTGAGCCTCGGCACTCCCGTCTCCCCCACTGCCGAGACGAGCGAGGCGAGGTCGTCGGAGCCGTCGCGATAACGTCCGAGGTTGATGCCGGTCAGCACGATCTCCTTCACGCCGTGCTCGACCAGGGCGCGCGCTTCGCTGACTGCAGCGGCGAGAGGAACACCCCGAGGGCCCCCTCGCGCATGCGGAACGATGCAGTACGAGCAGAAGACGTCACACCCGTCCTCCACTTTCAGCATCGCTCTGGTACGAAAGCCCTCACCGGCGCGAACGACGTGCGAGTGTGGAGCGTTTGGGTCGATGCCGAGGAACTCGGCGACTCGTCCGGCGACCCGCTCCTTGTCCGGCTCAACCACCACGCGCTCGCCCAGTGCCTCGAGGGCCATCGGATCCACCGCAGCGAGGCACCCGGTGACCACCACGACCGGTCTGCCGGGGGCTGCGAGCGCGTGCCGCACGGTCTTCCTGGCCTTGGCGTCAGCTTCGGCGGTCACGGTGCAGGTGTTGATTACGACAACGTCCGCATCGTCATCGGCGGAAAGGGCCACACCTCTGCCGAGAAGATCGGCGGCGATGTCCTCGCTCTCCACGCGGTTGACCTTGCAGCCGAGCGTGCGAAAGCTGACCCGCACTTGATCTTCGCTCATGATGGGCGCCCGGCCCCAAGCCCGCCGAGCGCGTGAATCGTGAGACTGAGCGCCACGAGGGCGGCCGTCTCCGCGCGTAGGATCGTCTGCCCCAAAGTCACCGAAACCGCCCCGATCTGCGCGAGCAGCTCGACTTCCTCGGAGGAGAGACCTCCCTCAGGCCCTACCACGAGCGCGACTCGATGCAGCGAATCGAGTCCGGCCGCGGCTACCGCCTCGGCGACACCGATGCCCCTCGCCTCTTCCCACAAAACCAAGATTGCCGAGTAGCCGGCTAGCATTGGCAGCACGTCTTCGAACGGGAGCGGGTCGTGTACCGGAGGGACGATGTCGCGGTGCGACTGTTCGGCCGCCGCCTTGGCGATACGCCGCAGCCGGTCGCCCTTGCCAGCCCGCTTCGATTCGTCGAGGCGCACTATCGTGCGTTGCGTCATGACGGGGACGATCTCGGCAGCCCCGACCTCGACCGCCTGCCGCACGATGCTGTCCATCTTTTCGCCCTTGGCCAGACCCTGCACCAAGGTGAGCCGTGGAGAATCTGAAGCGCAGAGGCTTCGAACGAACTCGGCCTCGATGCCAGCGGCTGTGACCGTCAGGACTCGCACCAGTGCGGGCGCGCCCTCAGGACCGGCCACCTCGAGCTCCTCGCCGACACGAACCCTGAGCACAGAGCGAGCGTGATGAAGATCTGCAGGCGACAGCGGCAGCAAGACGGGCTCGGTCGTCTCGGCCAGCGCGTCAACGAGAAAGAAGCGATGGGCGGACATTCCTAGCCGCTCAACCAGTCACGGAGCTTCTCCAGCGTGTTCTTGTCGCCTCGTGTCTCATCGCCGAACTCGGTAGCGAGCTCTCTCATGAGCTCCTTCTGGCGCTTAGTGAGCTTCTTCGGCACGTCCACGCCGAGGTGAACGATCAGGTCACCGCGCCCAGAGCCACCGAAGCGAGGCATGCCGCGCCCCTTCAGCCTGACAGTGTCGCCGTGCTGCGTTCCAGCGGGCACGTGGATCTGGTTGTCTTCGAGCAGTCCGCAGACCTTCACGTCCGAGCCAAGCGACGCCTGGGTGATCGATACCGACGACTTGCAGTGAAGGTCGTCGCCCTCCCGGTGCATGTAGTCGTCGGCCTTGATGCGGACGGTGACAATCAAGTCGCCTGCCGCAGCGCCCCGTATCCCCGCCTCGCCGAGAGAGCGCAGTCGGATCTGCTGCCCGTCTCTGATTCCGGCGGGGATGGTGACGTTGACGTGCTGCCGGTCGGGCACCCGACCCGAACCCTGGCACTCCTCACAGGGCGACTCGATGACGCGTCCCGTGGCCCCGCACCGCTCGCAGGGGCCGACCGTCTGCATCGAGCCGAGGAAGGTCTTGCGCATCGTGACCTTCTGGCCCGCGCCCTGGCAGTCCGGACAGGTCATCACGTTGCTGCCGGGAGTGGCGCCACTTCCGCCGCAGACCTCGCACGGCGCGAGGCGGTCGAGGACTATCTCCTTTTCAGCGCCGGTGGCCGCTTCTTTCAACGTGATCGCGATCGACATGGCCATGTCGCGTCCCTCGAGGCGTACGCCCCGTCCGGCCGATGCCCCGGTCACGCCACCGAAGAAGGCACTGAACAAGTCGCCCATGTCGAATCCCCCGCCGGCGGCGCCGCCTCCGAACAGGTCGTTCAGGTCCACATACTGATAGCCGCCGCCTGGGCCGCCAGCTCCCGGTCCACGGCCCACTGAGCCGAAGCGGTCGTACTGCTCGCGCTTCTGCGGATCCGACAGAACGTCATAGGCCTGGTTCACCTCTTTGAAGCGGTCCTCGGCGTCCGGCGCGCCGTTGACGTCCGGATGCAGCTCGCGCGCCTTGCGGCGAAACGCCTTCTTGATCTCCTCAGCACTGGCGGTCTTCTCCACGCCGAGGGTTGCGTAATAGTCTCTGGTACCTGCGGGCACGTCAGTCCTTTCCTGCGGCGCGTAGGCCGGCTGGCCGGCGCCTCTTGCTGCTATCCCAGTGCGTTCGAGAGTCCGTCAGCGACGGCCCTCACCGCATCGATTGCTCGTTGGTAGTCCATTCTGGTGGGACCGATCACGCCGACGATGCCGTCGGAATCACCCGCGCCATAGTTGATCGCGACGACGCTCACGCCGCCAAGCTCCTCGCGACTGTTCTCGTGCCCAATGCGGACAGAGACCCCGCGATGACTCATGGCTCCGGAAAGCGAGTCGAGCAGTGCCAGGCCGTCTTCCACACACTCGATGAGTGGACGGGCTCTATCGGCATCGTGAAACTCGGGCTGTGAGAGCAGCGCGGGCACCCCGACGTGATGCAGGCGGTCCCGGTCGGCTTCCTGCAGCGCGTCGAGAATCTCGCCGAGTACGTACGCGATGATCGCCGAGTCCACCGACATCCCGGCCGGCTCCTCGCACAGTGCATCTCGCAGCGGGCGTATCTCGGCGGCCCGCTTTCCGACCAGCGAAGCGTTAAGAGACCGCTCGACATCGGCTAGGTGCTCGGGGGAGACCTCCTCGGCGAGCTCGAGATGCCGGTTGAGCACCTGCCCTGACTCGGTGATGAGCACGAACAGAGCGCGACGCGGCGACATCGACAGAAGGTCCAGCCGCTTCACCCGAGCGAGCGAGACGCTCGGTGCAAGCACCACGGCGAGCGAGTGCGTCAGACGCGTCAGAAGTGCGCTGGTCTCTCTCATCAGCTCGTCCACCTCGGTCACGTCGGGCAGCCGAGCCGGCTCAAGCTCTGTTGAGAGCGCGTTCTCGAGGATGCGGTCGACGAAGTCGCGATAGCCGGTGTCGGTCGGCAGACGCCCCGCCGAGATGTGCGGCTGGACGACGTAGCCGGTCTCCTCGAGTCTCGACAATTCGTTGCGTACGGTCGCCGGGCTACACCCAAGCTCGTAGCGCTCAACGAGGGTCTTGCTGCCGACGGGCAGTGCGCTGGCTATGTACTCCTCGACGAGCGCCTGGAGCACGCTACGCCGCCGTTCGTTCAACATCTCAGAGACGCCTTCCGGGCAGTCAGGACATCGGTTCCGCGTTGGCACTCAAGTATACCGAGTGCTACCCGCTTTGGTGAACTGTGAGCAGGCCGCTGAGAGTTGCTCCTAGGGCTCGCCAGACCACACCCGTCCGAATACCTCGTTTCCGAGGAGCCATCCGCGCGTGGTCGTCCTCCAGCGATCGTCTACGAGTTCGCACAGTCCCTCGGACGCGAGTGACTCGAGAACGTCGGACAGGCCTGCCGACCGGACCTGCTCCACCTCCACGCCCGACGTCAGCCGAAGGCCGAGCATCACGTCTTCCCGCTCCGCCTCCGTCGCGCAAAGCTGCTCGCAGCTGTCACCGCGACCGACCAGCCACTCTTCCACACTCGCCGCGTTGCCGTAGCGAACCCGCGCGGCGCAAGCATCCTGCCCACATAGGCCCATCACCCTGCCGGTCGCCGCGCCGACCATTCCATGGGCAGCCGGCCCGACGCCGATGTAGCTCGACCCCGTCCAGTACGCCTTGTTGTGTCGGCTCTGGTCGCTCACTGACGATGCATAGTTGGCCACTTCGTAGCGAGACAGCCCACAGTTGCCGAGAAGACCCTCGGCCAAGAGCATCATCTCGGCCTGCGTGTCCGCATCGGTGTCCGGAACCAGCCCAGCGGATATGGCGACGTCGAGGGGCGTCTTCTCCTCGACGGACAGCGGATAGACCGAGGCGTGCCGAGCGCCCGACATACACGCTCGTTCAAGAGTGCGCTCCCAAGAGGTCGCCGACTGCCCCGGCACGCCACACATCAGGTCGACTGAAAGCGCCATCCCTGAGGCCACGACGCGCCGCGCCGCGCTCCAAGCAGCCTCGGCATCATGCCTTCTGCCGAGCATGCTCAAGACGTGGTCGTCGAACGACTGAACACCCACGCTGACCCGCGTCACTCCTGCTTCGGCGAAGTTGGTCACCGTTTCGTCTCCCAAAGAATCGGGATTGCCCTCCACCGTGATCTCGGCAGCCCGATGAACGACGAAGTGCTCGCGCACGAAGTCCAGGGTTTCAACGACCTTCTCGGGAACGCAGGAAGGGGTTCCGCCGCCGAAGTAGATCGTGTCGATGACACCTTGAAGGCCTGAGTTCGACCAGCCGACGAGCTGCGAGCGAATGCCTCGGAAGACAGGTTCGACGAGCTCGTCGGGACGTCCGGGAATCGAGTAGAAGTCGCAGTAGTCGCACTTGGATCGGCAGAAGGGAACGTGCACGTAGAGGTGGGAAGGCAGAAACGGGCCAGCGAGTTCCTCTGCCGGTCGCTCCTCCCCGCTCGTCACGATGCCACCTCGTCGGGGATCCCCACAGCAAGTCGCTGGAGTCCGGCGAGGTATGTGCTGTACTCGTCGAGCACTTCGTCGAGCGCTTCATACGACGTGCAGCTGTTGACGCGAGTCCTCGCATGCGAGGCCCCGGGCATCTCCGACAGGTACCACGCCACGTGCTTGCGCATCCGGACGACCGCACGCTCGCCCGCGAATCCGACGAGGGCACCCGCGTGCTCGCGTGCCATCTCGATTCGTTCGAACTGCGTCGGCGCAGGCGTGGCCACACCCGACTCCAACAGCGCCTTGGTTTCCCTGAAGATCCACGGATTCCCCCGCGCTCCTCTGGCGACCATCACCCCGTCTACACCAGTCCGGTCGAGCAT
>DATHUB010000373.1:0-6866 GCA_035462695.1 Coriobacteriia bacterium
GGGAGGGCGTTCGGCTGCAGCTGGACGAGCTGCTCGACGAGCTGACCGACCTGAAGCGCGAGAGCGCGCCAGCTCCATCCGAGGAGAAGCTGAGAGAACTCAAGTCGGCGGTGGACGAACTGGCCACGCCGGCTTCGTCGGACTCCCTGTAGCTCTGCGTCGCCATCCCTCATCGCGTCGGACATCGGGTAATGGCAGAATCGGAGAGTCAGAAAGGGAGCCATCATGCGCGTCGCACTCCGCTGGGCATTGGCGATCTTCGCCGCCCTGGTCATCGGCTGGGGCCTGCTCCACTTGCTCATCTCGCCCGTGAATCCCTCGCAGCAGCCACCGTCGGGCCATTTTGCCGGCCCTTGCTGGGTGTGCCATTTCACGAGTCAATCGGTGAAGGTGCAGGCCGAGTAGAGCGCAAGCGCCTGCTCAGACACACTCACTGGTCTAGACCCGCTGCTCAAACGCCCGCTGACCGCTTGGTGAGGAGTTGCCGCTGTCCTCTCTAGCCTCCCGGCGGGAATGCCGATTCATATGTTGGCAGAGGCTTCACGAGGAGCGGCAAAGTGAGCCACAGGAACGACAATCAGGCGCAGAGCGCTTCCGACCCGCTCGGCAACGCGCCGCTGAGCCACGCCCTCAGGAGCGAGGAACGCCGAGCGGCCGTCGACTCCCTGAACGAACGCGCGGCACAGATCAAGCGCCTCGACTACCTGCAGCTCCTCGCGCTATCCGAGCAGGCATTCGAGCTGGCCTGCCAGATCGACGCCGACGGCCAGCAGTACGCCGAGGGAATGGCCGCGGCTCTCGCCCACCTTGCTCACCGGAGTTCGACCATCGGCGAGTGGACCGACGCGCTGTCCCAAGGGGCTCAGTCGCTGGCGCTTCTCGGTTCCGATCAGCCCTGCTCGGTGCGCGGAGAGGCCCTGGGCACTATCGGCTGGTCGCACTTCTGCATGGGTGACTATGCCGAAGCCCTCGAGCACATGATGGAAGCGCTGCGCGTCGCTGAGGAGGTCGAAGACCTCAGCCTGCAGGCGTACATGCTCGATGGAATCGGGAGCGTGCATGCGTCTTCCGGGCACGTGGAGGAAGGACTCGAGGCCCAGCAGCGCTCGCTTTCGCTCCACCGCCAGCTCGGCGACTCCATGGGCGAGGCCCTCGTACTGAACAACATGGCCTACACGCAGATGGATGCGGGAGATGTCGGAGCGGCCCTCGATTCCGCCTGCCGCGCGCTACGCTTTGCCGAGGAGACAGACCGGCCTTATCTACTCGTGGGCGTGCTCGACACGGTCGCCGAGGTGCACCGCCGGCTGGGAAATCTCGAGCAGGCGGAGCACTTCAACGCGAGGACGCTCACGCTTGCGCGCGTGCTGCAGTCTGAACCCGATGAGGCGACGAGCATGATGGCGCTCGCGCGCATCCGCTGCGCTCGGCAGAAGTGGGACCAGGCGCTTGAGGCCACCGAGAGAGCGCTCGAGCTTGCCGAGCGTCGGAGCCTGAGCGTCGAGGAGTTCGAGTGCCACGAGCTTCTCTCGGACATCCACGAGCGTCGCGGGGACCTTGGGGCGGCGCTGCGACACTTCCGGCGCTTCTACGAGCTGAAGCAGGCACGAGTCAACGAGGAGACACAGGCGAGGCTCGCGAGCCTTCGAGTCAGTACCCAGGTCGAGAATGCTAAGAAGGACGCTGAGATTCATCGGCTCAGGAACCTTGCACTCGAGCGTGAGGTCGAAGAACGCCGGGTTGCGCAGGCACGTCTGGAGGCCCGTGCATCGCTCGACCCACTGACCGGCCTGTTCAACCGGGGGCACCTGGCCGTACTCGCCGAGGATCTCGGCATGGCCGGAAGGAGTTCGCGTCCCGTCTCCCTCCTCATGTTCGACGTCGACCGGTTCAAAGAGGTCAACGACGGCTACGGACATGTTGCGGGCGATCGCGTGCTCACCGCGATCACTCGCGAGCTGAGCGAGAACGCCCGCCAGTCAGACGTCGCATGCCGCTACGGCGGCGACGAATTTCTCGTCCTGCTGGACGGCATGGACTCAGAGGGCGCCCGTGTGGCCGCCGAGCGCCTGCGAGAGATCGTCTCCGCCACCCCGATCTCCTTCGGTCTGTCGAAGATCCACATCACGATCAGCGTGGGCGTAGCGACCGCTCACACAGGCGGGCCCGTCAGCCTCGACTCGCTGATCGAGCGCGCCGACCGTGCCCTCTACGCAGCCAAGCAAGGTGGCAGAGATCGAGTAGAAGTGGCATCGGCTTCACCTCGTCCGCACGTCGCGGCCTAGGGCCCAGCCGGCCTCTCAGAGGTATGATGGCGCTCGGCATCTCACCTCGGAGGGCTTATGACGCGACACATGGTGACCGGCGCGCAGAACGTGAGCCGGATGTGCATGGTGTGCGGCACTCAAAATGACGCCGGCCTCAAAGCGGCCTTCTACGAGTTGGACAACGGGGAACTGCTCGGCGTCTTCCAGACGCGCGAGCAGCATCAGGGATACCCGGGAAGACTGCACGGCGGGATTCTCTCGGCGATGCTGGACGAGACCATCGGCCGCGCCGTGAGCATCGGGGAGCCGACCGCCTGGGGCGTCACAGTCGAGCTCACCGTCAGATTCAAGAAGCCGGTACCTGCAGGCGGAGAAGTGCGCGCGATCGGGCGCATCACGACCGACAGGGGACGTCTGTTCGAGGGCACGGGCGAGATTCTGCTGGAGGACGGTACGGTTGCCGTAGAGGCATCGGGGAAGTACCTGAAGTTGCCGATCGAGAAGATCGCTGAAGGGGACTTCGACGACGAGTGGTTCCATGACGAGCGTGATCGTCCCGAGTACGTCGACGTCGCGCAGTCGTAGTACCTCGCACTAAGCCGGTGCAGGTTCCGCGCAGCTGGCGGCGTATCAACTGGTAGACCCGAAGCTAACGCGGGAGTCCCCACGCTCGGAGGTCATCAATGACCACACTCGTCACCGTAGTTCTTGTCGTGCTCGCTGCGTTCGTCGCCGCGGCCCTCTCCGGGCTGAGGGTGGCTAACGAATACGAGAGAGCCGTCGTCTTCCGTCTGGGTAGGCTCATGCGCCTGAGGGGGCCCGGACTGTACTGGCTGATCCCATTCGGCTTCGAGAAGCAGCGCAAGGTCGACCTGCGTACGCTCACCATCGACGTCGAGAGCCAGGAGTCGATCACGAAAGACTCAGTGACCGTGAAGGTCAACGCCGTCGTATGGATGAAGATCATCGACCCGGTCAAATCAGTCATTGCCGTCGAGAACTACTACAGCGCGGCCTATCAGGTAGCGCTCACGAGCCTTCGCAACATCATCGGACAGCACTACCTCGATGAGGTGCTTAAGGAGCGTGACAAGATCAACACCGCTCTGCGGGAGATAGTCGATCTCGCGACCGATCCCTGGGGAGTCAGCGTCGAAATGGTCGAGATGAAGGACGTTGAGATTCCGATCAGCATGCAGCGGGCGATGGCCCAAGAGGCTCAGGCCCAGCGCGAAAAGCGCGCGCGCATCATCAAGGCCGAGGCGGAGCAGGAGTCGTCGGCCAAGCTCGCCGAAGCGTCCAAAGTGATCACCGAGAACCCGCTCGCTCTCGAGCTGCGACGTATGCAGATGATCACCGAGGTGGGAGCCGAGCAGAACACGTCGACGATCATCATGATGCCGAGCGAGTTCGTGACGCTGGCCGCGGATATCGGCAACGTCTTCCGGCAGAGAAAGCCTGCGGCCCCTGCCGAGAAGGACGCCTGATAGCGCAAGGCGCGCTATGGCATGGGGGCCTCAAGTCGGGTGATGCGCCACTCCCCGTTCCGTTGCTCGATATCGACCCGCTGCCGGTAGGTCCCCGGGACTCGTCCGTCGTGCCACGGCCTTGTCGTCGTGTACTCGACCAAGACCGACGTGGTGGCCTCGCCGCTGGTGACGCCGGGAGCGCTCCCCTCACTCCGCATCACCCGCACGTCGGTGAGCCCCTCGAATCCCGGCTCGGCGAGGTCGACCCCCTTCGCGCCGCGTGCCAGCGCCGCAGCCGCTACGTCGTGGCGCCCATCGGCGAGGCCTTCGTAGAAGATGACCGCCACCTCTTGCGCGTCGGCTTCGGCAAGCCCGCGCTGAGCGCTCGACTGCTCCAAGTTCTCTGCTCGCCAACCGAGGTAGGCGAAGATCAGCACGGGCAGCAGCACCGAGATGACGCCGATCATCGGCCACGGCGAAAAGGGCTTGTGGATCTGTGGCTGCTCGGTCACTCGCACCCCTTCTGCTGTCCGTCGCTGTCCCGCCATGCGCGACGCATCATCTCGCGCTATCACTCAGGGAACACATACACTGGGCGCCAGCGTAGGTGATTTCCGCCCGACAGGTACAGCACGGACACGGAGGAGCCCGATGCCCGAGAAGACAGTCGCCGAGAAGCTTCGGCTGAAACCCGGGATGCGCGCCGCCCTCTTGCACGTGCCGGAAGGGCTTCACGAGCGACTCGCCATTCCGGAGGGCGTGGAGCCGGTTCAGCTGGCTCCGGGTGTTGACTTCATCCTGGACTTTGCGACGAACCAAGCCGAGGCCGAGGAGCGACTGTCCGCTCTGAAGCCGGCGGTGGGTGCAAAGACGGTGGCCTGGATGGGGTACCCGAAAGGCTCCAAGGCGGCGGGACACGACATCAGCCGCGACACGATTTGGAGCTTCGCCGAGACGATCGGACTGGTTCTCAACGCGAACATCGCGATCGATGAGACCTGGTCGGCCGTGCGCATGCGCCTGAAGTAGGCCAACGCCGCCCCTATCCGCAGTTCTCTCTTGGCAGCCAGACAGTTAGCATGTTAATTGTTATGCTGACTTACTGTTAAACCGCAGCGAATCCCTTCTGCGCCAGGAGATGCGATACATGCACCCCAACGAACCTGACCGTCATCGGCAGATACACGGTGGAGCCGTCCGCACGTTGCCTTGGCGGGTCTTCAGCCAGTTCCACCGAGCCATGCACGGGCATCGCCAGCTCATGTCGCACCTGCTCTCCGAGCGCGGCATTCACCCCGCTCAGGCGATCTGCATGCGCGAGCTTGCGCACAATGACGGCGTCACCCAGCGAGACCTCGCAGAGATCCTGTCCGTCAGCCGCCCCACGGTGACCGTGATGCTCCAGAAGATGGAGCGCGCCGGGCTCGTGGAGCGCCACGTGGACGAGACCGACCAGCGCTTCACCCGCATCCATCTGACCGAGGCCGGATGGCGGGAGCACGAAGAGATGCACCGCCTCCTCGACAGATTCGTCGCCGAGACGATCGGTCCCCTCACCGACGACGACCAGCGTGACTTCGAGCGACTCCTCATCTTGCTGAACGACAACATGGCAGCGGCCATTGAGGCCGATGCTGCCCATTCAGCGACCACAACCTCACAACCCGGCGGAATCGACAAGGAACTGATGTGATCAGGCTACTCACGACCTACCTTCAGCCATATCGCAGGCAGCTCACCATCGTGATCGCGCTCCTGTTCGTGCAGGCGATCACCAACCTGTACCTGCCTAACTTGAACGCCAACATCATTAACGAGGGCGTGGTCAAGGGCGACACGTCCTACATAGTGCAGCAGGGCGGAGTCATGATTCTCGTGACACTGCTCATGGGTGTCGCCTCGGTGATCTCGGTCTACTACGGATCTCAGACCGCCATGGCACTCGGCCGAGACGTGCGCGGGGCCATCTTTCGACAGGTCGAGAGCTTCTCGCAGACCGAGGTGAACGGCTTCGGAGCACCTTCGCTCATCACCCGTAACACCAACGACGTTCAGCAAGTCCAGATGGTCGTGGTCATGATGCTCAACGTCATGATCCTTGCGCCGATCATGATGATCGGCGGCATCGTAATGGCGCTTCGTCAAGATGTGCAGCTCTCGGCGATGATCGCGGTGATCATCCCGCTGATGGCGGTCATCATCGGTCTGATGCTGATGCGCGCTATGCCCCTGTTCCAGTCGATGCAGAAGAAGATCGACCGCGTGAACCAGGTCATGCGGGAGAAGCTATCGGGAATCCGGGTCATCCGGGCCTTCGTACGGACCGACCACGAGGAGCGTCGCTTCGACGAGGCGAACCTCGATCTGACGAACAACCAACTGAAGGTCCAGCGGCTCTTCGCGGTGATGCTGCCACTGCTCATGGGCATCTTCAACTTCTCGACCGTGGCGATCATCTGGTTCGGCGCCTATCGAGTGGACAGCGGCGGAATGCCGATCGGTAATCTCACGGCATTCCTCGCCTACATCATGCAGATCCTCATGTCCGTCATGATGGCCGTCCTCATGTTCGTCATGGTGCCGCGCGCCGCGGCTTCGGCAACGCGCATCCAAGAAGTGCTCGACACGGAACCCTCCGTCAACGATCCGTCGTCCCCTGTCGAAGAGACCGGCGAGAGCGGATACATCGAGTTTCGGGACGTGGAGTTCCGCTACCCGGGAGCCGAGGACCCGGTCCTGAGTGGCGTTTCGTTCTCAGCCGCGCCGGGGGAGACCACGGCTATCGTCGGCAGCACGGGCAGCGGGAAGTCGACGCTCATCAATCTGATTCCGCGCTTCTACGACGTGACCGGCGGCTCGGTCCTCATTGACGGTGTCGACATCCGGGACATCAACCGCGACCGGCTTTGGAGCAAGATCGGGTTCATCCCTCAGAAGTCGTTCCTGTTCAGGGGCACCGTATCGAGCAACCTGCGCTACGGGAAGCAGGACGCGACGGAAGACGAGCTGTGGCATGCGCTCGCTGTCTCCCAGGGCAAGGAGTTCGTCGCCGAGATGCCCGAGGGCCTCGAAGCAACGATCTCGCAAGGAGGCACCAACGTATCGGGCGGCCAGCGTCAACGACTAGCCA
>DATHUB010000374.1:0-11541 GCA_035462695.1 Coriobacteriia bacterium
CATCGCCGAGGCGACGCTGAGCAGCGCGGCCGACCCCGCCTTGAGTCTCAATCGAGTAGCAGCCCACCAGCCGGCCACGTAAAAGCAGACCGTGAGCCCGCCTAGGAAGAGCAGCTTGCCCTCAACGGACAGGACGTCCCAAACGGCGACAGCGAAGATCGACGAAGCGACGATCACCAAGAAGGCTCCGAGGAAAAGCAAGACGGTGGTCCACTCCACCCGCTTCAGAGGGCGGCGTGCTCGTGGCATGGCGACCGACTTGCGTGCCTGCACGAGCTCGGACGGGCGCCTCTCCCAGCCGCGCTGCGACTCGGCCGCCGGGAACTCGATCTCGAAGTGTCGGGTGGTCTCGGACACGTTCTCGCCCGTGATCGCCGCCACAATCTCCTCGCGCCGCTTGAGGTAACGGGGCGTCAAGGTGTCGTAGCTTCCCCGAGGGACCTCACCGCGCTCCACTGCCCGCGCAAGCTGATCGAGGAAGTAGTCGACCTGCTCCAGCTCGCGCCACTCGGCTTCGAGCCGGCTGTCCTTGGGCGGCACGGTTCCCCTCTCCGAGTGCGGGCTACTGCAGGTCACCCCAGTCACTGCAGGTCAGGAGCCCTCCCGCTCCTCCGCCCATTGTCGCACAACAGCGGCGATCTCCTCGGCCACCTCGACGGGTATGCCGGGCACGGCGGCCAGCTCCTCCACGGTGGCTTCGCGCAGGCGTTTTCCCGATCCGAAGGTCCGCATGAGCGCCTTCTTGCGCTTCGGGCCAACGCCCGGGATCCCATCGAGAATGCTTGCGGTCATCGCCTTACCGCGCAGTTGACGGTGGTAAGTGATCGCGAACCGGTGCGCCTCGTCTCGGATGCGCTTCATCAGGTAAAGCGAGGCCGATCCGGCGGGGAGGATGACGGGTACGTCGGCCCACGTTACCCACACCTCTTCCTCTCGCTTGGCGAGCCCGACCACAGGGATATCGCCTACGTCGCACTCAGCCAGGGCGGCGCGTGCCGCGGACAGCTGCGGCTTCCCGCCGTCGACGACGACCAGACCCGGCCGGGCGCCGAAGCGGGTATCGGCCATCCGTTCAGCAGCGAAGCGGCGGCGTAGGACCTCCCCCATCATCGCGAAGTCGTTCGCCTCCCCTTCGTCGAGACGGATCCGGAACCGGCGGTATGACTTCGGGTCAGGGCGCCCGTTCGTGAAGACGACCATCGAGCCCACCGAGTGTCGTCCGTGCAGCGTCGAGATGTCGTAGCACTCGATACGGAGCGGCGGAGCGGGAAGCGCCAGCGCGCTCTCGAGCTGGAGCAGCGCCGAGTTGAGGCGCTCCTCGTCGTAGCGGGTGCGGACCTTGAAGCGGATCAGCGTGTGCTGGGCGTTTCTCTCGGCGAGAGCGAGGAGCTTGCACTTCTCACCGCGCTGCGGGGTCGTCAGACAGACCTTCGAGCCCCTGAGCGCGCCGAGCCACTCGGCCATCGCCTCGGGGGAGTCAGGCGGCTCCCTGAGCACGACCTCCTTGGGCACCTCGGCCGCGTCGGTGTAATAGCGAAGAAGAAATCCCTCGATGAGCTCCCCGGAGGGGACGTCGAGCCCCTTGTCGATGACGAGCTCGTTGACGCGCAAGAGGCGTCCTTCGCGTACGGCGAAGATGTGCACGCCGGCGACGGTTTCTTCTCGGTAGAAGCCGACCACGTCCATGTTGAGGGGCCGTGAGCTGACGATCGTCTGTCGCTGGCGGATGGCGTTCACCGCTTCGAGGCGGTTGCGGTACTTCGCTGCCGCTTCGAAATCGAGTTCGCAGGCGGCTGCTCGCATCTGCCGCTCGAGATCCCGCTCGAGATCGTCATGCTTGCCCGACAGGAAGCCGGTGACGCGCCTGACGTTGTCGCGGTACTCGTCGGGAGTGACCGCTCCCACGCACGGACCGGGCCCGAGTCCTACGTGGTAGTCAAAGCATGCTCGCCCGACGGGGGCACCGTCCTTGGCGTTGACCCGCTTCCATTCGGGGCAGGTGGCGCGGCATATCGGCACGATGCGCCGCACGATGTCGATCGTCTCGCGCGCCGCGCGAGCGTCCGTGTACGGGCCGAAATACTTGGTGCCGGGCCGGTGCTTCTCCCGGGTGTACTTGATCGAGGGATACGGGTCGCCGAGTGTCAGCGCGATGAAGGGGTAGCTCTTGTCGTCTCGGTAGTCGACGTTGTAGGGAGGCCGGTACTGCTTGATGATGTTGGCCTCGAGAATGAGCGACTCGACCTCGGTATGCGTGACGATGTAGTCGTAGCTCGCCACCTGCTCCATCATCAGCGGGATCTTCTCGCGGTCGTCGTGACCGCTCGTGTACTGCCGCATGCGCTTGCGCAGCGACTTCGCCTTGCCGACGTAGAGCACCTCGCCCTGGGCGTCCTTCCACAGGTAGACGCCGGGTGCGTCCGGAACGTTGGCGAGCTGTTCGGCGACGGTCGGATTGTCAGTCATGACGTCTGGCTACTCGCCTCGGATCGCGAGTTCGGGCTCGACCGTGGCGCCCCGGCCCTCCAGAACAGGCTTCAGGAAGCGCCCTGTGTGGGACTCTTTGGACGCCGCGATCTGCTCTGGCGTTCCCATCGCGACGATGCGACCGCCTCGGTCACCGCCCTCAGGTCCAAGGTCGATGATCTGATCGGCCGACTTGATGACATCGAGGTTGTGCTCGATGACCAAGACGGTGTTCCCGCTGTCGACCAGACGCTGCAGCACCGCGAGCAGCTGACGCACGTCGTCGAAGTGCAGGCCCGTCGTGGGCTCGTCGAGGATGTAGAACGTGCGGCCGGTGGAGCGCTTCTGCAGCTCGCTCGCGAGCTTTACGCGCTGCGCCTCGCCACCGGAGAGCGTTGTCGCGGGCTGCCCCATCTTGATGTAGCCGAGACCAACGTCGAACAGCGTCTGCAGCTTGCGGCGAATCGACGGGATGTTCTCGAAGAAGTGCAGGGCCTCTTCAACCGTCATGTTGAGCACGTCGCTCACGGTCTTGCCCTTGTACGTCACCTGTAGGGTCTCCCGGTTGTACCGAGAACCCTTGCACACTTCGCACGGCACGTAGACGTCGGGCAGGAAGTGCATCTCGATCTTGATCTGCCCGTCTCCCTTGCAAGCCTCGCAGCGTCCACCGGCGACGTTGAACGAGAACCTGCCCGGCGAGTAACCGCGAAGCTTCGACTCGGGAGTGGACGAGAACAGAGAGCGCACGTCGTCCCACATGCCCGTGTAGGTCGCGGGGTTTGAACGCGGTGTGCGCCCGATCGGCGACTGGTCGATGTCGATGACCTTGTCGATCTGGTCGAGTCCCGAGAGCGTCGTGTAGGCGCCGGTACGCTTCCGCGTCCGGTAGATGCGGTTGGCGAGAGCGGGAGCGAGCGTGTCGGCGACGAGCGAGCTCTTGCCCGAGCCGGACACGCCCGTGACGACGGTGAGCGTCCCCAGCTCGATCGCGATGTCGATTCCCTTGAGGTTGTGCTCGCTCGCACCGATGAGCTTGATCGCTCCCCTGCCAGGGGTCCGACGCTCTTCGGGCATGGGGATGACCACTCGCCCGGAGAGGTAGGCAGCGGTCAGCGACTCGGGACACGCGAGGATCGTCTCGGGAGGACCGATGCAGACGATCTCGCCGCCGTGCTCACCCGCCCCCGGGCCCATGTCCACGACGAAGTCGGCAGCACGGATCGTCTCCTCATCGTGCTCTACGACGATGACGGTGTTCCCGAGGTCGCGCAGGCGCTCCATCGTCGCAATCAGACGGGCGTTGTCGCGCTGGTGCAGACCGATCGAGGGCTCGTCGAGGATGTAGAGCACGCCCATCAAGCCCGCGCCGATCTGCGTCGCCAGGCGAATACGTTGCGCCTCGCCACCGGACAGGGTCGCAGTCGCGCGCTCGAGCGTCAGATAGTCGAGACCGACGTCGACGAGGAAACGCAGCCGCTCGACGATCTCCTTCACGACCCGCCGAGAGATCTGCTCCTCTCGGTCGCTGAGTTCGAGACCGTCGAAGAAGGCGAGGGAGTCCTTCGCCGAGAGAACCGTGACCTGGTGGATGTTCTGATCGTTGACCGTAACGGCCAGGATCTCCTTCTTAAGGCGCGCTCCACCGCACGTTCTGCACGGAATGACCGCCATGTACTCCCGCAGTTTGTCCTTGACGTTCTCGCTCTCGGACTCCTCGAACCTGCGCATCGTGCTGCCGAGTGCGCCTTCATAGCGCGAGTACCAGTGGGTCTCTCGGCCGTCACGGGTGAGGTAGTCCACGCGAATACGCGTGTCGCCGAGTCCGTTGAGCAGAGCGTTCTGCGCCTTCTTGGGCAACTCACTCCACGGCACGTCGACGCTCACTTTCAGGTGCTTTGCAGCCGCGGCGACGAGCTGGGGGTAGTAGTTCATGCCGGGGCTGAACGGGGCTATCGCACCCTCGGCCAGAGAGCGCGTCATGTCGGGAACCACGAGCGTCGGATCGGCCTCGAGCCTGCTGCCCAGGCCATTGCAGTCGGGACATGCGCCATACGGGCTGTTGAAGGAGAAGTCGCGCGGGGCGAGTTCCGGCATCGACACATTGCCGTGCACCGGACACGCGAGCGCCTGCGAGAAAGACAGCTCCTCGCCGTCGACTATCGCGATGAGGACCGTCCCCTCGGCAAGCCGCAGCGCCGTCTCGACCGAATCGGCCAGGCGCGTCTGGATGCCTTCTTTCATCACGAGGCGGTCGACGACGACCTCGATGTCGTGCTTGTACTTCTTGTCGAGTACGATCTCCTCGTCGAGAGTGCGCACCTCTTTGTCGACCCGCGCCCGCGTGAAGCCCTCGCGGCGCAGGTCTTCGAGGAGCTTGCCGTACTCGCCTTTGCGCCCTCTCACGACCGGTGCGAGCACCTGGAACTTGGTTCCGGCGGGCAACTCGATGATGCGGTCGACGATCTGGTCGGACGTCTGCCGAACGATGGGACGGCCGCATATCGGGCAGTGCGGGATACCGATGCGTGCGTAGAGCAGCCGGAGGTAGTCGTAGATCTCAGTGACGGTGCCCACGGTCGAACGCGGGTTCTTCGAGGTGGTCTTCTGGTCGATGGAGACCGCCGGAGATAGTCCCTCGATATGGTCGACGTCGGGCTTGTCCATCTGGCCGAGGAACTGCCGGGCGTACGCCGAGAGAGACTCGACGTAGCGGCGCTGGCCCTCGGCATAGATCGTATCGAAGGCCAGAGAGCTCTTGCCGGAACCGGACAGCCCGGTGATCACCACGAGCTGGTCACGAGGTATGTCGAGGTCGAATCCCTTGAGGTTGTGCTCGCGGGCGCCACGTATGGAAATGCGGTCGAGAGACAAAGTGTCTTCCTTCGTAGCTGAAGTAACAGTCAGACATTCCAGTATACGCCCGCGGTCGAACCTTCAGTCGGGGCGAGGTGCTTAAGCGAGAAGCGTGCCCGCTCGTCGGTCGAAACCGACCGTTTTGCGACCGCGTTTCGCTCACATTGCGAGGTTTCACCCAACCGACTCCGTCCCGAAACAGCCCTGAAACACGCCGCCGCCAGAATCCTCGCAACGCGGCAAGACCGCTGGCGCCCCGAATCCGAGAATCGGGGTCGGACGCTTCAGGGACGCAAGGGAGACTGCGATGGAGAGCATCAACTTCGCGGACACGACATTCATTCTGTTGTGCGCCGCACTCGTACTGCTCATGACACCGGGGCTCGCGCTCTTCTACGCGGGCATGGTCCGCAAGAAGAACGTGCTTTCCACGACGATGCACAGCTTCTTCTCGATGGGACTGACATCGGTGCTCTGGGCACTGGTCGGCTACACCATCGCTTTCGGGCCGAACGAGGGGCCGCTCGCGAAGTTCGTCGGCGGCTTCGGCAAGCTCGGACTGTCAGGCGCGTTCAACACCGCCGTCGGCGTGGAGGGACACCTCATCCCCGAGTCGGTCTTCGCGATGTACCAGGGCATGTTCGCGATCATCACCGTCGCGCTGATAACCGGCGCCATCGCCGAGCGCATGAAGTTCACGGCCTACGCGATATTCGCCGGCGCCTGGATGCTGCTCGTCTACTCGCCACTCGCGCACTGGGTCTGGGGCGGCGGGTGGCTCGGCAACTTCGAGGGAAGCCTCGGAGCGCTCGACTTCGCCGGAGGTACCGTCGTCCACATCGCGTCCGCAGCGGCGGCCTTGGCGTGTGCGATCGTGCTCGGCAAGCGCAAGGACTACGGCAAGTCGGACCTTCAGCCGCACAATCTCCCGATGACACTTCTCGGTGCCGGCATCCTGTGGTTCGGTTGGTTCGGTTTCAACGCCGGCTCCGAGCTCGCGATCGACGGAGTGGCCGGCTCGGCATTCATGGTCACCCACCTCGCGGCAGCCGCGGGTATGCTCGGCTGGTTGGCGATGGAGTGGTTCCAGCACGGCAAGCCGACCTCGCTCGGTGCCGCTTCAGGCGCCGTTGCGGGTCTCGTCGGTATCACGCCGGCGGCCGGCTTTGTCGACGTCATCCCGGGCCTGATCATAGGACTCACCGCCGGCGTCCTGTGCTACTACGGCATCCGTCTCAAGGCGAAGTTCGGTTTCGACGACGCACTCGACGTTGTCGGCATACACGGCGTCGGCGGCACCGCCGGAGCGATCCTCACGGGCGTCTTCGCATCCACCGCGGTCAACTCGGCCGGGCGCGACGGCCTTCTCGCCGGCAACGCCGCTCAGCTGATTCCCCAGGTCGTGGGCGTGCTGGTCACCATGGTCTTCTCGTTTGTGGTGAGCTTCGCAATCCTCAAGGTGATCGAGGCTACGATAGGCGTGAGAGTGAGTCCTGAGGCCGAGGAGACCGGTCTCGACCTCGCCGACCATGCGGAAACCGGCTACGTCCTGTAGCCATCGGGCAGAAGAATACTCAGTACCACGGTTAAGGGAGCCAGACGTGAAGAAGATAGAAGCGATCATCAAGCCCCACAAGCTCGATGAAGTGAAGGATGCCCTCAACGCCCTCGGAGTGGCCGGGATGACGGTCACCGACGTTCGCGGCTACGGGCGGCAGAAGGGCCACACCGAGATCTACCGCGGTGCCGAGTACACCGTCGACTTCGTACCGAAGGTCAAGATCGAAGTCGTGGTCGACGATTCGATCGCGGAGCCGGCGGAGCACGCAATCCTCATGGCTGCGCGGACCGACAAGATCGGTGACGGCAAGATCTTCACCTACGACGTGGACGGTGCGGTGCGCATCCGAACGGGCGAACGAGGCCCCGAGGCCCTCTAGCACTGTGGAGTCCTACCTCGCCAGGCGAGACGAGCACATCCGCTCGGCCACCCCGGGCCCTGCTGCCGCCCGCGCGCTGAGCGATCTGACCGACGAGGCCGTCCGGGCGCTTGCCCGGACGGCCTCGTCGTCCCTGTCCGGCCGATGGGCGCTAATGGCGCTCGGAGGATGGGGCTCCGGAGCGCTGCTGCCGGACAGCGATCTCGACCTTCTCGTTCTGAGCGATGCACGGCCCGAGCAGCTGCGACCGTTCGTCGAAGCGTTGCTCTACCCGCTCTGGGACGCCGGCCTGCACGTTGGCCATCAGGTTCGCTCGCCCAAACAACAGGTCAAGGCGATGCGGGACGACTTGACGGTCTGCACTTCAGCTCTCACCGCTCGCCCACTCGCGGGCGACACGTCGTGGGGCCAGGATGTCATGGACCGCTGCGCCGCCGACGCGCGCCGGAGGGCCAAGTCCCTCGTTCCGCAACTGCTCGAACGACCACGGCCAGGATCGCCGTTCCTACTTGAGCCTGACTTGAAGGAAGGCGCCGGAGGCCGCCGTGACTTCGACGAGCTGGTTTGGGTCTCCGCGGTACTGGGGGGCAGGGCCGGAGCGGGCCTGGGCCCGCTGATCTCGGCAGGGTACTTGTCGACAGAAGACGCGGAGATCCTCGACGACTGCGCCCGGGTCGTCTCTGCTGCTCGGTGGGAGTGCCAGAGGAACGGCTACGGCCACCGCATGTCGCTCGATGCTGCGAACGAGCTCGAATCCGTTGACGCCGAAGCGGTACAGGCCGCACTCGCACGGACTGCCACGACACTGACGCGCGTTCGCGGCACGCTCGGAGGGGAGACGGTCGCTGCTCCTCCTCGATCCCCGGACGAGCTGTTCGAGCTGCTGGTCTCCGGCGAAGGCGGACGCGAGGCGCTGGAAACCGCCGCGGTCGAAGGCGCGCTCGAGCGGATGCTGCCGGGCATGCGAGCGCTCATGTCTTGCCGGCGGCCCGGCCTGGGCCATGAGCTCACCGTCGGCGCGCACAGCATTCGTGCCGCGACGCTCGCCCTCCACCCTCCCGCCGGTGATCCGGCGCTGAGCCGATCCATTGAATCGCGGGAGGATTCTCGAGTGCTGCTGGCCGCGTCGCTGCTCCACGACGGAGGCAAGATCGAAAGTGGTGCGGGCCACGCCGACCGCGGTGCGCCGCTCGCGCGCGACGCCGCGATGAGACTGGGGCTGTCGCACAAGCAGGCCGACGACGTCGCTGACCTGGTGAGGCTGCATCTCCTTCTCGTCGAAACAGCGCTGCGCGACGACCTCGATCAAGAGGACGTCATTCTCCGCTGTTCCGCTGCGATCGATCGACCCGAGCTCCTCGCGCCGCTTCACGCGCTCACCGCAGCGGACTCGCGAGCCACCGGCCTCGCGACATGGACCGCGTGGACCGCGACTCTGGTCGACACCCTCGTCTCCCGCCTCGACGTCGCGTTGTCCCCCGAATCAGACGGGGCGGGCCTGGCAAGCCGAGGAGAAGCGGTGCGCTCGGCGACGCTCGAGCTGATGGACATCGCCAGCGATGCCGAGCGACGGTTCGTGGGCGACGCACCCCTGCGCTACCTGGCCGGCCGGACCCCGGACGAAGTCCGGCGGCACGGACGGCTCGTGGCGGAGTTGGCCGCGTCACCCTCGGCGACTGAGGTGCTGATCGAGGTATCGGACGGCCCCGCCCCTGCGACAGCGGCGGTGACGGTAGTGGCGGTCGACCGACCCGAGCTGCTGACGCGTCTTTCCGGTGCGATGGCCCTGTCCGGCCTCGACATCCTGTCCGTCGACGCATACGGGGGCTCGAGCGGCATCGCTCTCGACCATTTTGTCGTCACCTCGGCAACGGCGCGCCCGACCGACACCGAGACTTTTGTGAAGTTCGAGCGACTGGCGCGAGCGGCGTTGCGCGACCGGCTGGAGCTCGCTGTGAGACTCGAAGAACGGCGCAAGCACTACCCGTCGAGGGCAAAAGGCGCCGTGGAGGCGAAGACCCGGCAGAGGGGTTGGGCCACCGAGCTGACGGTCTCGGCACCCGACCGCCCGGGGCTGCTCCATGACATCGCGGAGGCCGTCTCGGCAAACGGCCTGGACATCCGCTGGGCGCGGGTACAGACGATCGACGGGATCGCCCGCGACGTCTTCCATCTCTCGGACGAGAACGGGGGGCCGGTGGACGACGCGGGGGTACTCGGCCACGTCGCGATGCAGATCCGAGCAGCGCTCCGGCCTCGCTGAGCGTCATACTGAGACGCAGTCGAAGACGAGGAGCGAAGCATGAGCATCTACACCAGAAGGGGCGACGAGGGCGAGACCTCCCTCGCCGACGGGAGCCGGGTCAGCAAGGCCCACGAGCGAGTCGAAGCGTATGGCGCAATCGACGAGGCCAACTGCATCGTGGGACTCGCACGCTCCTCGAACTCGGATCCCCAACTCGAGGCGATACTCGCCTTCGTCCAGCACCGGCTGTTCAACTGCTCGAGCTCCCTCGCGCACCCCATGCCGAGTGACTCCGCTCCAGCGTCCGTCACCTATGAGGACGTGCAAGCGCTTGAGGCCTGGATCGATCACTTCGATTCCCAGAGCGGCCGCCTGACCGGTTTCGTTCTGCCGAGCGGCACCGAGCTCTCGGCGCGGCTGCAGTGCGCGCGGGCGGTACTTCGACGCGCGGAACGCCGCATTGTTCCGCTGCGCTCTAACGAGAGCGTCGAACCCGCCGTTCAAGCATTCATAAACCGGGCCTCCGACCTCCTCTTTGCGGCCGCACGCCATGCGAACACGCTCGAAGCAGAGCCCGAAGAAGTCTGGGACGTCGACGCACCGCGCCCGACGATCTAGTCTCCTGTCGTCGCCCGGGGAACCATCCGGAGCGAGCGCGCGTTGATCGCGACGATGACCGTGCTCGTGGCCATCAGCGCTGCGCCAACCGCCGGGGAGAGCAGGATTCCCTGGCCCGCAAGCACGCCTGCCGCCAGCGGCAGGGCGACCACGTTGTAGCCGGTCGCCCACGCAAGGTTCTGCATCATCTTCCGATAGGTCAGCCGAGCCAGTTCCACCACGGCCACCACGTCACGGGGGTCGCTCCTCACGAGAACGACATCCGCGGTCTCGACCGCGACGTCCGTGCCGGCGCCGATAGCGATCCCCAAGTCTGCGGCGGCCAGCGCCGGCGCGTCGTTCACGCCGTCACCCGTCATCGCGACCGTCCTGCCCTCCGCCCGGATTCGGGCCACTTCGGCGGATTTGTCCTGGGGCAGGACCTCCGAGCGAACCTCGTCCATGCCGAGTTCCGTCGCCACGCGCTCCCCCACGGCGCGCGAGTCGCCCGTGAGCATGAACGCGCGGATGTCCATCGCTTGAAGCCGGCGAATCGCCTCAGCGGATTCCGGACGGATTCTATCGGCAACCGAGATGGCGCCCGCGAACTGCCCGTCAACCATGACGACGGCGGACGTCGCTCCTCGGTTAGCGAATTCGGCCACAGATGCGGGGAGCGCACCGGCTCGCACTTCTGCCGCTCGCGCGCTCAGCACTTCTATGTCGCGCGACTCGACACGAGCGCGCACTCCGCTTCCCGGTATCGCCTCGAAGTCGGCGGCGGCAGGCGGGTCCGGTACAGAGGCGGCGATCGCCGCGGCGATGGGGTGCTCGGAGAGTCGCTCGACGCCTGCTGCGAGGCGAAGGACCTCTGCCTCGGAGAAGCCCTCCAGCGCCAGGGTCTCGGTCACGCCGAAACGCCCCTCGGTCAGGGTCCCCGTCTTGTCGAAGATGACGGTGTCGATCCGCCGTGCCTGCTCGAACGCGGTCCGGTCGCGAAGGAGCAGTCCGTTGGCGGCGGCGAGCGATGTCGAAACCGCGACGACGAGCGGGATCGCGAGCCCGAGCGCGTGCGGGCAGGCGATGACGATGACGGCAACCGTGCGCTCGAGAACGAACGCGAGCGGTTGATCCGTGAGCAACCACCAGACGAGAAACGTCATCAGCCCGCCGGCAAGTGCGACTATCGTGAGCCAGAACGCGGCCTTGTCGGCGAGTCGCTGTGTCTGGGACTTCGTGGCTTGAGCCTCCGCGACAAGACGCATCACCTGCGATAGGAAGCTCTGTTCGCCGGTACGACTCACCTCCACGGTGAGGGAGCCCTGCGCGTTCACGGCTCCGCCGACGACCTCGTCACCAGGGGCTTTGTGCACCAGAGAGGACTCGCCCGTGAGCATCGCCTCGTCTACGGAAGAGGAGCCGTCGACCACCGAGCCG
>DATHUB010000375.1:0-1735 GCA_035462695.1 Coriobacteriia bacterium
CCCTCGGGGTGGTCATCAACCAGGCGCCCAGCCGCAAGAACCGGACCGGCTACGGCGACGGCGACGGCTACGGCTACGGCTTCGCGTCCGAGGTCGAGGTCGACAGCAAGCGCTCGCGCCGCGAGGAGACCGCGCGGGCCAAGGCCGAGCGAATCATCCAAGTCACGGCGCTGCCCGACCCGATGGTGACGACCCGCACGCTTCCCGAGCCAATCCGCACCGCCGAGGGAGACAACTTCTTCGTTCTCGGTATCAGTGAGCGGTTTCCCATCCCGAAGAAGCTCGACCGGGCCGGGCGAATCGCACTCGAGGACACGCGGGCCGCACTCCAGCGCTTGCAGGAAGTGCGCCTGCGCATCATCGCAGAGGTCAAGCGAGCCTACTTTCAGCTCTACGTACTCGACAAGAGCATCGAGATTACTGGGGAGAACCAACGGTTGCTGCGCGGGCTGATTGACGTGGCCCGGGCCCAAGTGGCCGCCGGTCGCCGCCCGCAGGACGATGTCCTCCGCGCTCAGGTCGAACTGAGTAGCCTCGAGGCTGAGCTCATCTCGCTGCGACAACGACGGGTGTCGATGGTCGCACAAGTCAATGAACTGCTCGATCGCACGCCCAACACGCCGGTGGCATCGCTTGACGGATTCGATATCCGGAAGGCGGACCTCAGCCTCGATCAACTTCTCGACAAGGCTACCGGTGCCAATCCGGCCCTCAAGCGTTTGAAACACCTGATTGAGCGAGACGAGCATGCGGTGGGGCTCGCCAGGCTCGCCTACTGGCCTGACTTCACGCTTGGACTCGAGTGGATGTACATGGAGCCACGGGACGCGTTCCGACCACCGCCGAACCCGATGACAGGTCAGCGACCAGCGGTTCCGACGATGAGCGAGGACGGTACGGACAACTGGGCCATCACCTTCGGTTTCTCGCTTCCGATCTGGTTTGACAAGATCGAAGGCGGGATCAACGAGGCACGGTACCGGCTCCTGGCGACGCGCCAGGAGTACGCCGCCACGCAGAACAGGATTGAGTTTCAAATCGTGGATGCGCTGGAGCGGGTGCGGGCACAACGCGACCTGGCTGCGCTCTTCGACAGCACGATCATCCCGCAGGCCCAGCAGACATATCAGATTTCACAAACCTCGTACGTCGCGGGCGCGAGCGATTTTCTGTACGTCATCGACAACTGGCGCAAATGGTTGGTCTTTACCATTCAGTACCACCGCTCGCTGGGCGAGTTGGAGCGAAGTGTCGCCGACCTGGAGGAAGCCATCGGGCTGAGCCTGTCCGAGTTGGGAGAGCCGTAATGAACCCGGCGAGAGAGAAATCTCTGCGACGCAGAGTTGGCTTGCGACATCAATCTGCGCGACGCGAGGCACGGGTTCTGACGACCGTTCTCGTTGCCATGGTAGCGCTGGTGGTTGGACTCGCGGCCGGACGTTGGTTCACTCCGCCCGGCGGAGTGACGGACGGCCACACGGATGCTACGTCTGGCGCGACCGCTGGTGCAGACGAACAGTGGTACACATGCGGGATGCACCCGAACGTTCTTCAAAAAGAGCCCGGCGATTGCCCGATCTGTCACATGAAGCTGACCCCCCTCAAAAAGGCCGACGAGGGCGGGCAGGCTTCGGGCGGCGGGACCACGGAGCGCCGGGTACTCTACTGGCGCGCGCCGATGGACCCGAACTACATCTCCGATAAGCCCGGCAAAAGTCCGATGGGCATGGACCTC
>DATHUB010000376.1:0-1594 GCA_035462695.1 Coriobacteriia bacterium
TCGCCTTAGCGGTGATCGCGCGCGGGCCGCTTCTGGCCGAAGTGAGCAACGGTGCCGTCTCTGCCGTCCTTCTCATGATGGCCGTGAGCTCGCTGCTCTTCGGTGCCTTCGGCATGCTGCGGCAGCGCTCCGTCGCTCGGATCCTCGGTTATTCGGCGATCGCGCAGATCGGTTACGCGCTCCTGGCGCTGGCGGGAGGGGAGAGCGGCCCGAACGCCGCCATCATCCACCTGGCGCTATACGCGGTGGCCGGATGTGCTGCGTTCGTCGGGCTGGAGGCCGTGTCGCGCATACGGCCGGACTGGGACGGGTCGCTCGAGGGGCTGTCGGGCCTGTCACGGCAGGCTCCGCTCGTTTCGGCGTCGCTGGCTGTCGTGATGCTCTCGCTCACCGGCATCCCGCTGTTCGCCGGCTTCTGGGGCAAGCTGATCACGTTCGTGGCAGCCATCGAGGGGGACCTGCAGTGGCCCGCAATCGTGGCGGCGGTGGCCGCGGTGGTCTCCTTCTGGGGGTACGGAGCGGTCATCAAGCGCCTCTACTTCCATCCTGAAGAGGCGACGGATACCCCTGCGGAGTCTGCCCGAGGCGGGGCGCCGGCTGCTGTCCTTGTCGCGCTCGCCGCGGTGTTGATCGCCGGCGGGATGGTTCCGCTCGTTATGGGTTTGGACGTCCTGTATAGGCTGTTCGGGCTGTAAGTAGCGGCTTTCGCAGCATTGCGATGGATGAACGAACTCTTGTCTTGCATGAACCTCCGAGGGACGCTATACTGCCGTCAAGAGTTGCTTCGGCAACCCCTTACCCCTGAGCCTCAAGGTGCCGGCCTTGGGGCTCTCCCTTTTGTGGGGGAAGTCACGATGCGCCGCCTGTCGCCAAGCTCAAGCACGATGTAAAGCCCGCCTGCGGCGCTGCCGATACCTCATTCATGATGATCTCGGACGAGCAGGTACGGCGAGCACTCGAATACCTGCGTACATCAGATGCATATTTGGAGCCTCAGCACCTCTCAACCGACGCCGAGACTGCATTGGTTGGTCGCGTTGTTGAGGCGCTCGGCGAGTTGCCGGACGTCCGCGCTGAGCGCGTGGCACACGCCCGCCTGCTGATGGAGGAGCGCCTTCCGTCCTCCGATGAGCTGGCAACGAAGCTGATCGGGCGCGTGCTCTCCGACTCCGTTCGCTAGAACCCCCGCTACGGCTGCAACCCGAGCGCGGAGGCCGCCTTAGGCCCTCCGCGCTTCTGTTACGATTGCCCCGTGCTCGCTAGAGCCGCTGCAGCATAGACGCGCTGGCCGAGAGGGGTGTTCGTGGAGTACACGAGAGACCGGCTGGGGGAACTGCTGGTCCGTGAGGGGATCATCACGGAGGAGCAGCTCGCCGGCGCGCTTTCCTACCAAAAGGCGCACGGCGGCAAGCTCGGCCAGATCCTCGTGAAGAACCTTGTGACCGACGAGGACGTGATCGCGCGCTTTCTGGCCGACCAGAAGGGCCTCGAGTACGTCAGCCTCTCGATGTTCGCGATCGACCGCGAGGCAGCCGCGCTCATCCCGTCTCGCGTTGCGCGCCGCATGAGCGTCATCCCCATCGGGTTCCGTGAC
>DATHUB010000377.1:0-2035 GCA_035462695.1 Coriobacteriia bacterium
TTCGACCGGCGTCGCGCCGCTGCTGAAGGCCTCGGCGATGGCGCCGACGGAGCTCAGCACATCGCTGACCTCAAGCGGCAGGAAGATCTTCGTCGCCCTGCCGTCCGCGATCTTGGGGAGCGCCTCGAGGTACCGAATCGCCAGCACATCGGGTGTCGGATTCCCGGCGTGAATCGCCGCGAATACGCTCTCGATTCCGCGTGCTTCACCCTCGGCGAGCGCGATGCGCTGGAACTTCTCGGCCTCGGCGATCTCCTTGATGGCGGTTCCGCGGCCCTCGGCCTCGAGAATCGCGGCTTGCTTGCTGCCCTCGGCGCGGGTGATCGCCGCCTGCTTGTCACCGTCTGCTTCGAGGATGAGGGCGCGGCGCGTACGCTCCGCCTTCATCTGGCGGTGCATCGCCTCGGTCACGTCGACAGGTGGCTCGATGCGCTGCAGCTCTACGCGCACCACGCGCACGCCCCACTTGTCGGTCGCGTCGTCGAGGATCTGTCGCAGCGTCGCGTTGATCGTCTCGCGACTGGTGAGTGACTCGTCGAGCTGCATCTCGCCGATCACGTTGCGCAGGTTCGTCTGAGCGAGCTTGGTGGACGCCAAGTAGAAGTTCGAGACGTTGTAGATGAGCTTCACGGGGTCGGTTGCCTCGTAGTAGACGACGGCGTCGACGGTGACCACGACGTTGTCTTTCGTGATGACCTCCTGCGGTGGAACGTCCACGACGTTCTCGCGCATATCGACCTTCGTTATGCGGTCGATGAACGGCACCATCACGTGCAGTCCGGGCTCATACGTCCTCTGATACTTGCCGAGCCGCTCGACGACGCCCTTCTCGTACGGACGCACGATCTTGATCGCGCTCGCGAGGTAGACGATCGCGAATATCGAGAAGATCACGCCGAACACGCCAACGGTCACTACTGAGCCCATGCTTCCCCCTGGTTACTAGTCGTCTGAATCCGCGACGTCCTCTTTGACTGGCCGCACGACGAGGTGCGTTCCAACCACCGAGACGACTTCGATATGCGTGCCCGGTGCCAGTGCCCCGAACCCGGGTGCATCGGCGCGCCACTCCTCACGCTCCACGCGAACCCTGCCGAGCCGACCGTGCTCCTCGAACTCCTCGAGCACCGTGCCGTGTTTCCCGATCAGCCGGTTGCCCCCGACCTTGATGGGCGACTCATGCGTGATCTTGTCGGCGAAGCGGCGGAGGCCGAAGAGAAGAAGCGAGGATCCAGCGACGAACGCGACCCACTGCCAGACAATCGAGCCCGGCCAGATCCACTCCAGCAACGCGGCGATTCCGGCGCCGATGCCAAAAGGAAGCAGGAAGAAACCGGCAGTGAAGATCTCGGCGACAGATAGGACGACGGCCAGCACCAACCAGAACCATAGCCAGATGGTAGGTTCCATCGGCTCCCCTCCACGTTGCCGTTGCGAATACCGTCATTGTGGCAGCGCCTGCAACGATGCGCTATCTGTGTGCGGCGGTTCTCTTTTTGACCGCGTGTCTGCATAATATGCGCTCGGCGTCGAAGCCCCACGGGGTCCCGTCCCGCACATGCGACCGCGCGGTCGTCGGTACTGCCCCCAATCGAGATCGTGAGCTCCTCAGATGATGTATGCCTATGCACTCGGCGGATTCGTGCTGCTCTTCGGAGGTGGCGAGTGGCTTGTTCGCGGGGCCATCATCGTGGCTCGGCGTTTCAACCTGTCGCCGCTCCTCATCGGTATGACCGTGGTCGCCTTCTGCACTTCCGCCCCCGAACTCGTCGTCAGCATCGGGGCCGCCCTAGACGGACAGTCGGAGATCGCCATCGGCAACGTCGTCGGCAGCAACATATTCAACATCTTGGGCGTGCTGGGTATCTCGGCGTTGATTGCGCCTGTAGCGGTGAAGCCCTGCGAGCTGCGCCGCGACACGACGGTGCTCATCGGGTCCACGGTCCTGATTGTCGCGCTGTCCCAGTTCGGCGTTCTCACCCGGCCGATGGGCGCTGTTCTCTTCGCGGGCATCATCGCCTACGTCTGGCTGTCC
>DATHUB010000378.1:0-7485 GCA_035462695.1 Coriobacteriia bacterium
GACTATTTCGACTTGTTGTTCATCGAGAGATAGATGGCGACAACAGCGAGCGCGCCGACGAACGAGGCGATCATGCCACTCGGCCGAAGCGCAAAACCCTCACCGCTGAGAAGGCTCATGCCGAGACCGCCGACGAACGATCCAACCACACCGAGGCCGAGCAGAGCGCCCCAGTTGGGCTTGCGGTCACGCTGCAGCGCCTTGCTCTTCCCGAGCACTACCCAGGCCAGCCAGCCCGCGGCCATGCCGGCAACGAGAAGGTAGATGGTGAGATATCCGATGGCGACGAGCGGCATATTCGTCTCTCTTCCGGTCTAGACGGCTTCCATTGACACGGTACGTCGAAGTGATGCACCTGCATAGGGCGGGAGGACGTCGGGTTAGTTCGCCTGCTGCTGTCGCCGTTTTGGAGGCAAACGAGTACTGTTATTGCAGTCAGGGTACTATTTGGTTGCAGGGGAAAACTGGGTGCCCGACGTTCAGGGGATCTCCAGAGGAGGAGGCGTTATGGCAAAGGGCAAATCCGGGTGGGTGACGTTTAGCTGGATCATCTTCTTGCTCGTCGGACTGGTCAACACGCTCTACGGGGTCGCGGGTCTTGGGCGCAAGGAGTACTTTCCCGACAGCGCCATCAGCGCCACGCTCGAATCTCACGCTTGGGTCTGGCTGATCCTCGGAATCGTGCAGATTCTTGTCGCGGTGGCCATCGCGAAGCGAGTGCAGGCGGGCCTGTTCGCGGGACTCACCCTCGCGGTCATAGCAGCCCTGGTTTGGTTCTTCTACATGCTCTTCCTGCCGACGAGCGGCTTCGCACTTGTCGTGCTCTACCTGCTCGTCATCTACGGCCTGGCTGCCCACACCGAGGAATTCGCGCTCGAAGACTGAGATCACCCGTGTGTGCCACCGCTCTCGGGGGTACGCACTGAGCGATGAACGTTCTGTCAGTTTCTTGGTATTGAAGGGAGCGTCACGTGAAGTACGGACCTGTCGACGTCTTGGTGGTGGCGATGGGTGAGCCACGCTTCGACGGCAGCGTTTTGACCGAGCTTGCAAAGCTGGCAAGCGCGGGCACTGTCCGCGTCCTCGATGCGATGGTGCTGCTCATGGACGAGGACGGCAAGCCTTACGGAGTGGACATCGAGGACCTGCCCGCAGAGGATGCGGCCGCCCTCGGATTCATCGAGACCGGTACCCGTGGCCTGTTCGACGCCGAGGATGCGGCAGCGCTCACCGAGGGCATGCTCCCCGGCTCCGCGATTCTCGCTCTGGCGATCGAGAATGCGTGGGCGGTGCCGCTCATCAACTCGATCATTGACGTGGGCGCCGAAGTCGCATTCCACACCCGTATTCCCGCCCCGATCGTTGAAGACGCCCTGACCGCCATGGGCGCCAAAGAGTAGGAGACGAAGATGCCAGGACTTCTCAGAGGAGTTGCTCGCACCGCGGTCATCGCGGGAACTGCGACGGCGACTTCCAACGCAGTGAACCGTCGCCAGGCGCAGAAGAATGTTGATGCGTACGGCAACGCTCAGCAGCAGTACTCCCAGCAGACTGCGCAGCCCGCGCCCGCGATGGCCGTCGCGTCCGGCCCCGCGCCTGGCGTTATGGTTCCGCCGGATGTCTCGTCACAGGACGACATGTTTTCTCAGCTCGAGCGCCTCGGCCAGCTCAAGGCCCAGGGCATCCTCACGGAGGAAGAGTTCGCTGCTCAGAAGGCGAAGATTCTCGCCGGCTAGACAGCTACTACTGGAGTGCTTTGGAGGCCGCGTGCGTGCACGCGGCCTCTTCTATCGGGGTGCGCATGGTGCCCTATACTTCTGCGAGGAACCGATTGCGAGGGAGTACTCGTGAGCAGCGCGCAAGAGAGCCATGAGATCCGCTGGCACGGTCGGGGCGGACAGGGCGCGGTCACCAGCGCGAAGCTGATGGCCGAAGCGGCTTTCCGGTCCGGCTTCGTGGGAGTGACGTCGGCACCTTCATTTGGCGCTGAGCGTCGAGGCGCGCCAGTAACCGCATCCACTCGGCTCGATGCCGAGCCGATCCGGGTCTACTCCCAGGTCACCGAGCCCGATATCGTCGTCGTGTTGGACGAGTCGCTGCTTGAGGTAGGCGGCGCCACCAACGGACTAAAGTCCGGTGGGGCTGTCGTGGTCAACACGACCAGGCCTGCCGAGGAACTCGGTCTGCCCAAGACAACGCGCGTGTTCGTAGCGGACGTAACCGGTGCGGCCGAAGCGGCTGGAGTCGTCGTAGGCGGAATGGCGATGGTGTCTGCCGCGATTCTCGGCAGCGTCGCCAAGGCAACCGGCCTGATCACCCTGGAAAGCATCGAAGGCGCTATCGCAGGCACCTTCGCCCCATCCCCGGCCGCGAAGAACTTCGAGGCCGCGCGAATCGCATACGAGTGCACGACCGAGAGGAGCACGGCGTGAGTGGAGCGCCGGGTAAGCAAGAACCGGGCAGGGTCACTAGCCGAATAATCGGTCAGGTCGGCGGTCTGACCCGCTTCATCGTTCTCGTCCCGGTGCTCGGCATGCTCGCGAGCTCCCTCGCGCTTGTGGTCATTGGGGCGACCGAGACCGTGCGCGTCATCAGAGACTCGATCATCCCCGTGGAGCAGGGTGGCGCCACGATGAAGGAGGCGCTCGTCTCCTTCATCGAACTGGCCGACCTGTACTTGCTCGCGGTCGTCATCTACATCATCGCGCTCGGACTGTTCGAACTCTTCATCGAGTCGGACCTTCGCCTCCCCGCTTGGCTCCAGTTCAACGACCTGGACGACCTCAAGTACCGCCTTATCGGTGTGATCGTAGTGGTACTGGCCGTTCTCTTCCTCGGCAGAGCGATTCAGGCTCAGGAGGCACAAGACCTCTTCTGGACCGGAGCAGCGAGTGCAGCAATGATCGCGGCGCTGTCGCTGTTCGTAAGGAGCAGCGGGCACGGAAAGTAAGCAGCCCGCCAGCAGTGCCGACGGGCTACTCGATTATGCGATAGTGCCGATCGCGCTCTGCGGACTATGCGCTCTTGAGCTTGAACGCCATCACCACTGCGGCGATTCCACCCACAATCGCGATTACCGCGAACACCAACGGAAGCGCGAGGCTCGCCGGGAATGGGTTGAACACTAGGAACGTGCCGAACAGGATGCTGATAACACCGAGGAAGCCGATTCCCCAGCCGGCACCCTGGAAGGCCTGGATGAGCTCGATGATTCCGTACACGATGCCCTGAATACCAAGAACCCATACGTAGACGCTGGCGAGTCCGACGGTGGTCAGTAGCGGAGCCTGACCCATAGCGTCCAGAACAAGAAGGCCCGCAAAGATGCCGAGGATTCCGAGTGCGAGCTTCCATCCCCACTGGGTTCGGTCGACGAACATCAAAACGAGGTTCATCACGCCGCCGATGAACCAGTAGACGCCCACTAGCCAGGCGATCCAGACGCTTGTCTCGGCCGGGTGCGAGAGCATGAGGAGTCCGAAGAGTATGGACACGATGCCCATAACCAGCGGAACCCACCACTTCGAGTCCTCTGCCGCCATCGATCCTGACTGCACTGCTACTTCTGCCATGTGTTCCCTCCCGGCCAAGCCCGACCTCAGTGTCGGGACCCAATCATTGACAATTAGAACGTACCCGCATGAGGGATGCTGTTACCAGTACAAGGATCCGATGCCGCGAAGCGCATTCAGGGCCCGGCTGTCCTATGGGGAAGGGAGTACCGTTTCGGCCCACGACGGGCGCCCAAGGCAATACGGGCTATCCCGCTGTGCTAGACAGCGCGACATTCATCCGCTATGCAGTACCAGCGCGCAGTTGGGGGGGCAAGCTGTGCACTCCCCAAACGGTAACTGACGAGTACTAACAGAGAAACGAACACCTTCATGCCTCCAAAACCGAACGAGAAACGCAGAGAGCAGCTCTTGGATCAGCTTCAATCACTGATCTTGAAAGAGGGCTTCTGCCACCTGCGCGTCGGCACGCTCGCCGATCGGCTCCACTGCTCACGAAGCACCCTATACAAGCTTGCGCCAAGCAAGGACGACCTGATCAGCCTCGTCTTCGAGCGCTACACTGACGCGGCTATCGCCGAAGGAGAGCGTGAGGCCGGGAAGCTGAGAGGCGCGGCGGATAGGATCATGCGCTTCTCAGACGTGATCGACTCGCGGCAGATGGAGGGAAGCGTGCAGTTCTGGCGGGACGTCCGGGACACACCGCACGTCGCCGAAGTACTTGCCGAGAAGCGCAATCGGGGCTACCTGGTCGTCCGGCGTTTCCTGGACGAGGGCGTCGGGTCCGGCGAGTTCCGCCCTGCCAACACCGCGTTCATCGCTCACATCATATGGATGGCCGCACGGGAGACACGCGATCCTGACCTAATGGTCCGTCTGGGGCTCGACCGCAGCCAAGCGTCGCATGAGCTATCTCGACTCATCGTCTACGGAATGCAGGGCGGCGACGCGCGCTAGCCCGGCGTCTCAGGCAGGGTGGGGCCTGAGCCTGGCCCGCTTGCCATCTCGAGCAACTGGCCCGTAGAAAGACCCTTCGCGCACTTCATAGCTGCTGGTATCGTTCATTTGGGGACATGAACGTAGCCGATGCGAGGGGGCGGCATGAAGGGGACCTCGAGCGCTCCGCAAGAGCAAGTGGGGTCTACTGCCGCGGCAGTAGGCACGGTGCTACTGATTCTCGGCGCGGCGCAATTCCTCATGGTGCTCGACACGTCGGTGATGAACGTCTCGATCGTCACCGTCGCCGAGGACGTCGGTACGACTGTGACCGGGATTCAGGGCGCAATCACGCTTTTCACGCTCGTCATGGCGACGCTGATGATCACGGGCGGCAAGCTAGGCACCATCTATGGACGCCGCAGGATCTTCAACATCGGACTGGTGATCTACGCCATCGGCTCACTCACGACTGCGCTGGCGCCTAATCTTACTGTGCTCCTAATTGGGTGGTCGTTGCTCGAAGGCATGGGAGCGGCGCTCATCATGCCCGCCATCGTCGCCCTGGTCGCCGGCAACGTGGCCGCCGACCAACGGCCGCGCGCATATGGGCTCATTGCTGCCGCCGGGGCGGTGGCAGTAGCGGTCGGTCCGCTAATAGGCGGAGCAGCCACAACCTACTTCTCATGGCGCTGGGTCTTCGCAGGCGAGGTCCTCATTGCGGCCACGATATTTGTCATGGCTCGGCGGCTGGCCGACGCACCAAATGAAACGAAGGCGCGAATCGATCTGGTGGGCACACTGTTCACGATCGTCGGGCTCGGCTCTATTGTCTACGGCGTGCTCCGCTCCAGCGAGTGGGGCTGGGTGATGCCGAAAGCCGGTGCACCCTCACTGGCCGGAGTATCGCCCACCCTCTGGCTGATCATTCTGGGCATTCTCGTGATCTGGCTGTTCGGCCTCTGGGAGCGACGAGTTCTGGAGCGGGGAGGAGAGCCCCTCGTACTGCCTGGAACGTTGAAGAACGTGCAGCTGTCAGGCGGCCTGATGATGTTCTTCTTCCAGTTCCTACTGCAAGGCGGGTATTTCTTCATCGTGCCACTGTTCCTGTCAGTCGTGCTGGAGCTCAACGCGTTAGAGACCGGCGTCCGGCTGGTGCCGCTGTCGCTTGCGCTGATCTTCGCCGCCGCTGGCATACCAAAGGCCTGGCCGATGGCCTCGCCGAGGCGCGTAGTGAGAATCGGCGTATCCCTGATGCTTGTCGGACTTGTGACGCTGCTTGCGGGCATCGATCTGGATGCCAGTGCGGCGGTGGTTGCGGTTCCAATGTTGCTCATGGGCCTCGGCATGGGGGCACTCGCCTCACAGCTGGGCGCCGTGGCTGTTTCCGCACTTCCGAGCGAGCGTAGCGGCGAAGTGGGCGGCCTCCAGAACACGGCATCGAACTTGGGCGTGTCGCTGGGCACAGCCCTCGCCGGCTCGGTGCTCATAGCTGCACTCACGACATCGTTCATCTCAGGCATCCAGCAGAATCCGCAAGTGCCCGCGGAGGTCAAATCCCAGGCAAGCGTTGAGCTGGCCGCGGGCATCCCGTTCATCTCGGATACCGACCTTGAGTCGGCCATGGTGGAGGCCGGGGCGAGCGATGATGTCGTCGATGCAGTGGTGGCCGAGAACAGCGAGGCCCGCGTGACCGGGCTGAAGTCTGCGCTCGCCATTCTGGCGCTGCTTGCGATGCTTTCTTTGTTCTTCACGGATCGAATTCCGACGACACAAGGCGCCACCAGCACCGAGTAGGCCGTGCGTGGACTGTGCTCGCCCAGGGCGGGTCGAACGACTGCGATTAGCAAGAGGAGCCGCCCCATCGGGACGGCTCCTCGGTAGTATCTGTTTCGCTTGTGACGAAACGCGCGATGGTTAGGCTGACCTAAGCAAGCGCCTTGGCCTTGAGGGCGTCGAATTCGGCCTGCGTGATAGAGCCCTTGTCGAGCAAGGCCTGAGCTTTGGCGATGTCATCGACGGCCGAGCCGCCGACCATCCTCGACTGCATGGCCTGCGCTTCGGCCATCATGCGCTGATCCTGCTCGGTGTTCTTCGGGCGGACGATCATGTAGATCAGGATGCCGAGGAACGGAAACACGAAGATCAGGAGGAGCCAGCCGGCCTTGCCCCAGCCGGTCAGGTTCTCTCGGCGGAAGATGTCTGCAAACGTCTGGATGAACATCCAGATGACCATGAAGTAGAAGTAGAACACCAACATGTACCAGAAGAACGTAAGCAACCCGCCGTTAAACATTGAGATCCCCTCTCGTAGAGCTAGACGGAATGACTGCTACCCACAGCGCCTCACACCGAAAACCAGAACCACTCTCACGAACCCAATATCTTGGCGACTCGGTCCAGCATGCGATTTTACCTTGCGGTCATATGGTAACAGGTGGAAGGGTCGAGTACCCGACCACTACGAGGTTGCGTCGCGCGCAGTGTAGACTGACGCTATCGAAACACCAGTAACCAGGAGACATGATGCCAGCGCTCAGTGACCGCATTCGGACTGCGGGAGAGAACCTCACACAGGCTGGTCTCGACGCCATCCCCAGCTGGCTGCTGACCGCCGGCGTCACCGGGTGGCTGGTCGTGGGTGTGGCCCTGACATTGGCGCTCGTTGCCTGGTTCTTTGCATACAGCGCGAGCATCTCGATTCCGCTGCTGCTCGCCATCGTCATCGGGATGATTGCGTACCCGCTGTGCGAGCGTATGACAGATCGCGGAGTGCCCAAGTCGGCAGCCGCAGCGCTCGTGCTGGTTCTTCTCTTCGGAATCGTCGGGTTCGTGTGCTGGCTGGTGCTCACCGGTGTTGTGTCCCAGTGGCCTGCAATCGTGGGGCAGATCCAGCAAGGCATGGCGAACGCAGTTGTGGAGCTTGAGGCGCTTGGCATCGACGCGACCGCGATCACCAATGCAGTCGATACTGCTCGGCAGACGGCCGCAAGCGGCGGCGCAACCAGCAGTCCTCTTACCAACGGCCTTCTCTCCT
>DATHUB010000379.1:0-11275 GCA_035462695.1 Coriobacteriia bacterium
GACCGCCGCGGTTCTCGCGGGCGGCCGCAGCCTGCGCATGGGCGTTGACAAGACGCTGCTGTCGTTCGACGGGCGCACGCTTGTCTCACGCGTGACCGACGCGGTCGCGACAGTGTGTGAGAAGACGATCATCGTGACCAACAGGCCTGAGGCACTCGAGGATGCCGGTCTCCCAGAAGGCGTGCGCGTCGTTCGCGACGAGGTCGCATACCAAGGTCCTCTCGGCGGCCTGACGACTGCACTTGCCGAGGCGGAGACCGAGTGGATCCTTGCGGTCGCCGCCGACATGCCGCACCTCGAACCCGAGATCGCTCGCGCGCTGTGGAGCGTGCGCGACAGCGGAGATGTTGTCGTCCCGCTTACCGAGAAGGGCTACGAGCCCTTGCTCGCGCTGTACCGCGTCGAGGCGTGTCTGCCCGTCGCGCGGGAAGTGCTCGAGTCCGGCCGCCGTAGACTGGTCGCCATCTACTCCAAACTCAAAGTCGTCGAGGTGCCGGCCGAAGCGCTGCGCACCGCCGACCCCGAACTGCGCTCGCTCGTGAACATCAACACCCCGTCCGATCTCGCCGACGCACGAGAGGACGTTCAGTCACCCGAGCCCCGTGAACGCCGGCTCGAGGTGGTCGAGGTGCACGAACGCCGACGCCGGGGCATGCCCCAGGAGCTTCCGATCACCGTGCACCTGAACGACGTCGAAGTCGCCACGATGCAGGCCACCCCGCACGATCTCGAGGAGCTCGCAGCAGGCTTCCTCTACGCCGAGGGCATCCTCACCGATCGCTCCGCCCTCATCTCCATCGACGCGGACGCCAAGCGCGGACTCGTCTGGGTGACGAGTTCCGAGAAGGTCCCCGCCGACTTCTCCGAACGCGCTCGCTACCTGACCAGCGGCTGCGGCAAAGGGATGACGTTCGCCAGCGTGGGACACGCCCGAGGCCTCGCCCCGGTGACGTCCGCACTAGTCATCGATGCCGAGGCCCTGTACGGCTTCGTCCGCGAGTTGGCCGACGCGGCGACCATGTACCGCGACACCGGCGGCATGCACGCTGCGGGGCTGGCCGTCGACGGCAAGCTCGTTGCCGCGCGCGAGGACGTGGGCCGTCACAACGCGGTCGACAAGGTGCTCGGGCGCGCCTGGCTCGACGGAGTCGACACGTCCGGCGGCGTGCTCGTGGCAACCGGCCGCATCAGCTACGAGATGGCGGTGAAGGCAGCGAAGGCCCGAGTCCCCGTGGTCGCCTCGCGCAGCGCAGTGACCGACCTTGCGGCGGAGCTCGGCGACAGCCTCGGCATTACGCTCGCCGGTTACGTGCGCGGCGGGAAGCTGACGGTCTACACGCATCCGGAGCGCATCCGAACGAACCGGGAGTCCCAGTGACACAGACAATGACGGTGGAGGAAGCGCGCGAACTCGTCTTCGAGCGCGTGCAGGCGCTACCCGCCGAGGACGTTGCCATCCTCGAGGCGCTCGGCAGGGTGCTTGCAGCTGACGTAACGAGCGACATCGATATCGCGCCGTTCGACAACTCGGCGATGGACGGCTTCGCTCTTCGCGCCGCGGACACAGCGGCAGCAAGCGTTGACGCCCCCGCAGTCCTCGACGTCGTGGCGCACATCGCCGCCGGCGATGACGTGGCCGGCATCTTCGTCGGTCCCGGGCAGGCTGCGCGCATCATGACCGGCGCGGCCGTTCCCGAGGGCGCGGACGCCGTCGTCATGGTCGAGCGCACTCACCCGGTCGACGGCGACGGGGGCATCGGCTCGAAAGTTGCCTTCGAGATCGAGGCCAAGCTCGGCGAACACATTCGCCTGCGCGGGGAAGAGGTGCGCGCGGGCGACGCGGTGATGTCTGCCGGCGAGGTCCTCGGCGCCGCGGGTATCGGCCTGCTCGCATCGACCGGCCATGCCACGGTGTCGGTCTACCGCCGGCCGCGCGTCGCGATCATCTCGACCGGCAGCGAGCTCGTTGAGGTCGCCGAGAAGCCCGGTCCGGGCAAGATCCGCAACTCCAACAGCTACTCGATCGCCGCCCAGGTCCTTGCGGCTGGCGGCATTCCCGTGCGCTACCCGATCGTAGAAGACGACATCGACGCGACTCGGGCCGCTTTCAAGCTCGCTGCCGAGGAGACCGACTTCATCCTCACGAGCGGCGGCGTCTCTGTCGGCGACTTCGACTACGTGAAGCCCGTTCTCGAGGAGCTCGGCGAGCTGAGCTTCTGCAAGGTGAAGATGCGCCCGGGCAACCCGCAGACCCTCGGCGTCATCGAAGGCGTGCCCTTCTTCGGACTCCCGGGCAACCCCACGAGCACCTACGTCGGCTTCGAGATATTCGTGCGGCCATCTCTGCGGCTCATGCAGGGTTATTCAGCTATCGATCGCCCGCGCACGATGGCACGACTTGCGCACGATGTGAAGAAGAAGCAGGACCGCCGATACTACCTTCGCGGTCGAATCGAGCGTGTCGAGGATGGCTACGAGGCGTCAACGCCTTTCAGCCAGTCCTCGGCGCTGCTTACGGCCGCCCACCGTGGCAACTGTTTTGTTGTACTGCCGGAAGGCGAAGGAGTGTTTCCCGCCGGCACGCTGGTCGAATGCGTGCGGCTCGACATGGAAGAAGGTACGCCGTGAGCGACAAGGGACCTAAGCAGCACGATCCGCGCTGGGTGTCTCAGGTGACCGATGAGATGGTCGAGGCTATCAAGGCCAAGGCCGTCGAAGGCAAAGTGACCTGCCCCGTGCTGCGAAAGTTCGCCGAGGATCAGGGCGTGGCCTACAAGGTCGCGGGAACAGCGGCGGACCTGGCTGGCGTGCGGGTCCACAACTGCGACCTCGACTGCTTCTAATACGACAAAGGGGTTATGCATGCACGATGCACCGAAGACGGTGCCTGTGGTCTCGATAGTGGGGAAGGGCGACTCCGGCAAGACGACTTTCCTCGAGAAGCTCATTCGGGAGTTGTCCTCTCGCGGTGTGCGAATAGCGACCGCGAAGCACCACGTTCACGACTACGACATCGACATACCCGGCAAGGACTCCTGGCGTCACGCCCGCGCGGGCGCGGCAGCCACCATGGTCTCTTCGCCCGAGAAGTTCTCGCTCATTCGTGAGGTTGAGAGCGAACTCACCCTGCCCGAGCTGGCGCGGATCGCGCACGACAGTGGATGCGATCTGCTGCTGACCGAAGGCTACAAGCGTGAGGGAGTGAATCGCATCGAGGTATCGCGCAGCGCTCGCTCCGACGAGTTGATCTGCACGCCCGAGGAGCGCATCGCTCTCGTCACCGATAACGACACGCTCGAGTGCGCGGGGACTCCGCGCTTCGGATTGGACGACTCCGCTGGAGTGGCGGATCTCGTTCAGGAGCGTTTTCTGGGAGGTGCCAGCTGATGGCAACGGATGCACACGGACGCCGCATCGACTACTTGAGGATCTCGCTCACCGATCGCTGCAACCTTCGGTGCCAGTACTGCATGCCCGCGGAGGGCGTCGCGTGGAAGGACCACACGGAGATCCTCAGCTACGAGGAGATCGAGCGTCTCACGCGCATCGCCGCCGAGGAGGGTATCGGCAAGATCCGCCTCACCGGCGGGGAGCCGCTCGTGCGGGCCGGCGTTCCCGAGTTCGTGCGTTCTCTGATGCGGCTTCCCGGTCTCGAGTCGGTGGCCCTCACCACGAACGGCACCCTACTGCCCCGCTACGCCGAGGAGTTGCGCGACGCCGGTCTCACCCGGGTCAACATCTCGCTCGACTCGCTTGATCCCGATGTGTACCGCGAGATCACGCGTGGAGGGAAGCTGGAGGACGCCCTGGCCGGCATAGAGTCGGCATTCGCCGCCGGATTCGACCCGGTCAAGCTGAACGTGGTCGTCGTCCGGTCGCTGGAGCAGGATCTTCTCGGCTTCGCAAAGATGACCCTCGAGCGCCCGATGCACGTGCGCTTCATCGAGTACATGCCGGTCGGCGAGGCCGAGGAAGGCGCGGGCTGCCACGGCGAGTCCGGGGGCTGGACGCGCTCCGATACTGTGCCGAGCGATGAGGTGCTCGACCGCATCTCCGAAGCGGGCGAGGCAGCGGGCCTCGGATCGCTGATTCCGGTCGCTCGAGCCGACGCTCCCGGCGGATGGGGGCCGGCGCGCTACTACCGATTCGCCGACTCCATCGGCACCGTCGGCGTCATATCGCCCTTGTCGCACCACTTCTGCGCCGAGTGCAACCGCCTGAGGCTGACCGCCGACGGCCGGCTGCGCCCCTGCCTCTTCAGCGACGCCGAGCTCGACGTTCGCGAGGTACTACGGACCGGAACTGACGAGGATGTGCGCACGGTTGTGAAGCAGGCACTTCACGACAAGCCCGAAAGCCACCATGATCGAGTCGGTACCGAGCGGCGCATGTCTCAGATCGGAGGCTGACCCATGTCGGAAGAGCCAAGACTCACCCACCTGGACGAACGCGGGCACGCACATATGGTGGACGTCGGCGACAAGTTCGTGACGCATCGTCGGGCCGTCGCCGAGGCGATGGTGCACTGCTCGCCCGGGACGATAGAGATGATCGTCGAGAACCGTGCTCCCAAAGGCGATGTCTTCGCGACCGCCCGCATCGCTGGCATCATGGCGGCCAAACGGACGAGCGACCTGATCCCGCTGTGTCATCCGCTCTCGCTCACGCACGCGAGCGTTCAAATCGAGATTCCGACGGCGCACGAGCCCGTCATTCTGATCACCGCTGCTGTCGAGACCGACGGCAAGACGGGTGTCGAGATCGAGGCCCTCACCGCGGCTTCCATCACAGCCCTGACCATCTACGACATGTGCAAGGCGGTCGACCGCGGCATGGAGATCGGCGAACTCCGTCTCCTGCACAAAGACGGCGGCAAGTCCGGCACGTGGGACCGCGAGGAGGCATCCGTATGACCGAAGGTACCGACAGACGCATCGGGACAGTAGTCTCCGTCAATCTGTCTGAGCGCAAGACCGTCCGCAAGACCCGCGGAACGCACGGCACGCTCGTGCTCGATCGCGGTTTCGAGGGGGACGCTCACGCTGGGGACTGGCACCGCCAGGTCTCGCTGCTGGCGCGCGAGTCCATCGAAGAGATGCAGGCCAAGGGCCTCGATGTCGACGCGGGCGACTTCGCCGAGAACATCACCACCGAGGGCGTCGATCTCATGACGCTGCCGGTCGGCTCGACCATTCACATCGGCGACGACGTCGTCCTCGAGGTGAGCCAGATCGGCAAGACGTGCCATAACAAGTGTGCCATCTTCTATCAGGCCGGCGACTGCGTCATGCCCCGAGAGGGCATCTTCGCCGTCGTCCGGGTGCCCGGGGACGTCGACACGGGCGATAAGATTGAGATCGTCGAGCTCGGCGACGGTACGTGCGACCGTTCTCCGGAGGAGTCGATCAAGGCATCCGAAGAGGTGCGGGCGGCCAACCTGTGCAAGAAGGTCGCTCCTGCAGCAGGGGAGTAGAAGATGGCTTCGCTTCGCATCGGCGTTCTAACTGCGTCCGATACCCGGTCCGAAGCTGAGGACACGGCGGGCGCTGCCCTCATCGCTCTCTCAAAGGAGCGTGGCTGGGAGGTCGTCGCCTATCGTGTCTGCCGAGACGATCGCGAGTGCATCGGCGGTGCGCTGATCCGCATGGCGGACATCGAGAACGCCGACGTCGTCTTCACGTGCGGCGGTACCGGACTGAGCCGCAGGGACGTGACACCCGAAGCCACGCTGGATGTCGCGGATCGCGAGGCATCGGGCATCGCCGAATACCTGCGGTCGGAGTCTCTCAAAGTCACCAAGCGGGCGATGCTGTCGCGTGCGGTCTCGGCGGCGCGCGGCAACACCCTGATCGTCAACTTCCCCGGCTCGGAGAAGGCCGCGCGGGAGTCGTTCGGCTTCATCGCCGATCAGCTCGAGCACGCCGTCGAAATGATGGCGGGCGGAGGACACGGGTAGCAGATGACGCCGCAGACCCGCCCGTCCTCAACAAGCATCTACCTCGATCACGGAGCTACGTCGTGGCCTAAGCCGGACGTCGTATCGGCTGCGCTTGCGGATGCCGTGGTGAACTTCGGTGGCAACCCCGGTCGCGGAGCCTACAAACTCGCGCTGGATACCGCCCGCGCTATTCACTCTGCCCGAGCAAACATCGCGAGTTTCCTCGGCGTACCCGATGCCAAGGACTTGCTGTTCCAGCCCGGCTGCACGCAGGCGATGAACCTCGTGCTCTTCGGCCTGCTCAGGCCGGGAGATCGCGTCGTCGTCGGCTTCGCCGAGCACAACGCCGTCGCCCGGCCACTCAACATGCTCGCCGCTCGCGGCGTCGAGGTGGTGCTCGCGCCGCCTGACGCACACGGGATCGTCGATGCCGATGAAGTCGACGCCCTGGTCCGCCGAGCGCCGACCCGCGCGGTCGTGTGCCAGCACGCCGGCAACCTCACCGGAGCGATTCAGCCCGTGATAGATCTCGCCGACATCGCGCACGAGCATGAGGCGCTGCTCCTGGTGGATGGCGCACAGGCGGGCGGTCACCTGCCGGTCGACCTCCGAGCACTGGGCGCGGACGCCTGGGCCTGCTCGGGCCACAAAGGACTGCTCGGCCCGCAGGGAATCGGCGTGCTGTATCTGGCGCCGGGCTGCGACCCGGAGGAGCTCGTCGCAGGCGGTACCGGAGCGGGACAGAGCGAGCAGCCTCTCCAGCCTCGAGTGCGTCCGGACCGCTACGAAGCCGGCACGCCGAACACGCCGGGACTCCTCGGGCTCGGCGCCTCGATCTCGTGGCTGGCCGAGCACGCCGAGGAGCAGCGCGCCCTCGAGACCGCCCTGACTCGTCGGCTGCACGAGGGCCTTCTCGCACTCGGTGGATTCCGGGTCCTCGGACCCGAGCTCGACGAGCCCCGGGTGCCGATCATCGCGGCGGTGCACGACACGGTGGCGGTCGACCGCCTCGCCTTCGCTCTCGATCGCCGCTACGGGATCGCCACCCGCGGCGGCCTGCACTGCGCTCCGTGGGCGCACGACGCGCTCGGCACGCTCACGTCCGGAGCGCTTCGCTTCGGCGTCGGGTACGGCAATACAGCCGAGCAGATCGACGCGACACTGGCCGCACTCGCCGAGATTGTTCAGGACGAGTCATGAGCCGAGAGAAGCGTCCCTTCGTGGTCTACGGCTTCGAGTCGACGCATGACGCACTCGGCGCGGAGTCGCTGCTGGGCGACATGGGAATCGATGTCGTTCCAATCCCGACGCCCGCATCCATCGGGGCGCTCTGCGGCATCGCTCTTCGGGTGCCGCCCGAGCAGTCGGAGCGCGCGGAACGCTACCTTGAAAACGTAGGTATTCGAGTGTCAGCCAAGGTCAATATGGAAGATTTCTGAAGGAGCCTTTACGTTGACTTGGGAGCCTCTCGTCCGTATGCTAGTTCGTAACTGCTGTTACAAGCTCCGCGTGAATGCCGAGACGTCCGGACAACATCTCGGGCCGCGCTTCCGAGCGCCATTGCCGTAGAGCCGAATCGCGAATGGGAAGGGGTGTCAGTTCGTGGGACTGACGCAACTCAATGTCTGGTTGGACGCCGTCTTTGTGACGCTTTATGTCGTCGTCCTCCTGGGCCTATCTGGACACTTCATCGGGAACATCCTGACGGGCCGCGCGAAGCGCCGGTTCGGCAAGGAGTGGGCGTGGCCGCATCACGATAGCCACCCGCCCGCGCTTCCCAAGTTCCTGCACTTCCAGCATGTGGCGTCGATGATCGCGCTTGCGGTATCGGGGCTCTACATCCGGTTCCCGTTCTTCGACGGCGGACGAACCGCGATGCGCTGGGTGCACTACGTCGCGATGATCATCGTGACGATCAACCTCATCTGGCGCCTGTGGTACGCGTTCTCTTCGCGCCAGCGTGACTATCGCGAGTTCGCCGTGACCAAGAGGGACATCACTACGGCTCCTCAGGTCATCCTCTATTACATCTTCGTGAAGAAGAGCAAGCCGCACCTCGGCAAGTACAACGTCATGCAGAAGAGCACGTACATCCTGTTCGCGCCGCTGCTCATCTTGCAGGCGTTCACGGGCTTTGCGCTCCTCACCATGGAGATACCGATCATCGGCATGTCGCCGCGCGATCTGCTGGTCGGCTGGTGGCTCGGCGTGCTGCTCGGCTCCACCGATCTTGCAGGATGGTGGGCACGGACGGCGCACTACATCATCAACTGGCTCTTCATCATTCTCACGTCCATACACGTATACCTGTCAGTGACCGAAGACTTTCCGGCGTTCCTGGACTTCTTCGGCATGGGCTTCCTCGACAAGCGCTCCGCACACGGCGGCGATCACGAGGACGAGCATGCCAACGAGCCCGCACCGGCGTATGCTTCGGCTGAACACGGGTAACGCGCGTCACGTTAGGACCTAGGGTGGCTAGACGTTTCATCATCGCTCTCTCGGCGGTCGCGATAGCGCTCGCGGTTCCCGTGATGGCAAATGCAGCCGAGTCGTCCAAGACCGAGACCCGCACGTACGATCTCGACTTCACTTTGCCGACGGTCGGCGTTTCCTGATGCACGGTGTGCCACGCGGACCCGAACCTCGTGAAGGTCAGCGGCGAGAACACGAGCTCGATCTACACCGACCCGGAGGCATTCGCCACGACCGCGCACTCAGCGGCGCAGTGCACCGGTTGCCACACCGACTTCGCGTACAAGACTCCGCACATGAACACCGATAGCGAGGTCGAGGCGTGGCGGGACATCGCGAAACTCGCGTGCAAGGGCTGCCACGAGGGCTCATTCAGCGAGGTCACCAAGGGCGCACACTCACCTGCGACGACACCGGGCGAGGATCCGAAGGTCACCGCGGCATCACGAGTTCAGCAAGGCAAGCCCGAAAGCGTGCCGCTCTGCGGAGACTGCCACGGATCTCACGACATACAGTATCTCGATGTCGAGCGCTGGGAGACGTCGGGGACAGCGGAGGTCGCCGAGGCGGCCAAGCAAGGGCAGGCGGACATACACGGAACCGGCCTGGAGATGTGCGGCGGCTGCCACGTGGCCGAGGCGGAGACCTATGCCGATTACTACCACGGCGCCGCCTATCGCCAGGGGGCGCCCGATGCTCCGGCGTGCTGGGACTGTCATGGGCATCACGAGATGTTGCCCGCGAGCGACCGCAGGTCCCCCGTGAATGAGGCACACCTCGTTGAGACATGTGGCAGGTGTCACGACGATGTCAACGAAAAGTACATTGAGTACGCCCAGCTGGTGCACCGACGCGAGGACGTAGAGGGCGAGATTCCGATCTACACGTTCTTCGAGTCCACCCGTACGGCTATTGAAGGAGCGATCCAGACGGTCGCCTCCTGGTTCCAGGGCGAGGCATAGTTCGGGGCGCAAGGGCCCGGGCACGGAAGGGGAAGGTAAGGATGGCGCATTCGAACAAGGCACGCCCCGGCAGGCTGCTTGCCATCGCCCTCGCGGCGGCTGCGCTACTCGCAGCCCTCGGTGGCGGTACGGCTTTCGCGGCAGACGAAGAGCTTTCGCTGGATCCGGCGGCCGTTCAGCAGCTCTTCCAAGAGCTGCAGTCCTCGCCCGTCATCCAGCAGACGTGTAGTGGGTGTCACGGCAACATCGCCGACACCGACAACTACTCGTCCGAGATCATCTTCACGCACGCGAACCACATCATGCTTCAGTGCTCGTCGTGCCACACCCGCTTCCCGCATCGTCCCGAGGGCACGTCTCGCCCGGTGATGAAGGGTTGCTTCGACTGTCACGGCCTGAGCCATGGTCCGATGGGTGAGCTCGCGACCGGCGAATGCTCTGACTGCCACCAGACTGACGCGGCCCGTCTGCGCCCTGCCTTCCACACGTATGACTGGTCGGGCAAGGCGCACGTTGCGCCGGCCAACGCCGAGTTCAACACGCGCTGTGCCATGTGCCACACCGATCCCGCCACCTGCACCGACTGCCACGACAATCTGGGCATCAAGTGGAGCCCGGCGAAGTGGGGATACGACTCCGGCGCCGGCTGCCTCTCGTGCCACGGCAACCCGCTGCTGCAGAAGCAGGGTCTGGCCGGCGGCAAGTCGTTCGAGGTAAGCGGACTCGAGCAGTCGGTCCACCAGGACCTCACCTGCCAGGAGTGCCACAACGACTTCAACTACGACGAAACCCCGCCCGCCACCCAGCTCTGGACGCTCAACGCCAGCAAGGCCTGCGCGGACTGTCACACGAACCCCAACACTGGCGACGCCGCGCTGGACAAGCGTCTTTCGGAGCCGGTCGAGCTCTACAACAAGTCGATTCACGCGACGGCGCTCGAAGATGGCAAGACCGACTCGGCAACCTGCGGGTCCTGCCACGGAGGCCACTTCATCTACAGCACGGAGACCGTGGCCGGTCAGGCTCGCATGCACCAGTCCTCGTACCGCGTTTGCGCCCGCTGCAAGCAACACGGTGACGAGTACGACACCTATGACGACTACTATCACGGCAAGGCCTACAAGACCGGAGCTCCCGATGCACCTGCTTGCTGGGACTGCCACATGTCGCACGACATCCTCCCGCAGGACGACCCTGTTTCCGCTGTGAGCGACGAGAACGTGGGCGACACCTGCGCCACCGAAGGATGTCATACCGGGTCCAGCGATGAGTTCGGCGCGGAAGCTGCTGCACTCATCCACCAGAAGGCCCAAGCCGAGCAGGAGAACCCACTCTTGCGACTTATCGCCAACCTCACGGGCAGGTAGCCCCTGAGCGACAGGAGAGAGCGGCACTACATGCGCCGCTTCGCCAACATCAGAACAGTCACTTGGGGGGTGGCCGCAATAATCATTGCGGCCGCCTTCCTGCTTGCGACGGCCCCGACCGGGGACGCCGCTGACTCAACCACGGGCGATCCCGTCATCGATACCGCCGCGCCGGTCGAGCCTACGCAGTGCGCGCCTTGTCACCTCGACATCGGCTCGGTGGACCAGCCCGGTCTCAAGTTCACCCACGGTAACCACCTGCTGGTTTCGTGCGACGGCTGTCACTCGCGCATGCCGCACCGTGACGGTGGGACCGAGCGCGTTCCCATGGAAGTCTGCTACGCCTGTCACGGCGTCCAGCACGGTTCGCAAGGCGAGCTGGCGAGCAGCGAGTGCGCGGACTGTCACACCAAGTCGTTCACGCTGCGGCCCAAGTCCCACAAGACCGATTGGGCCGAGAAGCCGCACGCCGACGTATCCAACCGAAGCGGCGTGAACGCCTGCATGATGTGCCACGATGCGCCGGAAGACTG
>DATHUB010000380.1:0-1644 GCA_035462695.1 Coriobacteriia bacterium
CCGACTCAATCTCCGCGTGGCATCTCGTGGCCATGCTGATGGGCGCCATAATGATCGCCGCCGGTAGCCTGCGCAGCGGCTGGACGGCAGGATCTGTGATGGCCGCCGCGTCGGGATCGGTCGTCGCAGTCCTCGGCAGCAGAGTGGCGTCACTCGGCAGCACCTCTCCGATCGGTTTCGGAGTCTACGTCGTGCTCACCGGGGCGGGGCTCGCTGTCACCTCGGCGGTCCTCAACAGCATGGAGTACGAGACCCGAACGGATCTGAGACTCGTGCCACAAGAGAGCAGCGTTCCGATGCGTCGCTATGGGAGGGATCAGCATGCCAGCTAGGACCGACCGGCGCCACACTCTCCAAGAACAGCTGCGGGAGAAGGGCCTGGTGAAGAAGGAGGGCGACGATGCCTGAGTTCAGCAGCGTCTTCTCGGTCAAGCACAGCGACCGACCGCTCACCAAGGAGGAGCTCGTGCGCGCGATCCGCTTCAGTATCGCTGCCGAGTACGAGGCCGTGCAGCTCTACCAGCAACTTGCCGAGTCGATCGACGACCCGCTCGCCAAGAAGGTGCTCGCCGACATCGGCCGAGAGGAGCTCGTCCACGCGGGCGAGTTCTTGCGTCTGCTGCACTCGCTCGCCCCCAGCGAGCAGTCGGCCTACGACGAGGGCTACCTCGAGGTCGAGGAGATGATGCGAGTAGCTCCCGCCGAGCTTCGGGGTAGGTAGCGCGAGTAACGGCTCGAAGTAAGGAGGCCGTGATGCAAACACAGACCGCCCGACAGCTGGGCGAGATAGCCTCGATAGAGGAGCAGCTGGCGTCGGTGATCGCCGATTCCGTGAAGCGCGTGCAGGACCCTGAAATGAAGGACCGTATGCGGAGGGCGGCCGGTCGACATCGCCAGCACTCGAAGGAACTGCTGACCATCGACGGTGTGGAGCCGGTGCGATCCGAGGAAGTCGCCGAGAAGATCGACGGCATCAGCCAGCGCGTCGAGCACGCAGTCGGTCAAAACGGGCTGATGGCTGCGCTGGGACACCTGGAGCAAGAGGAGGAGGTTCGGCTTGGGGAGGTGCTTGCGGCCGACATCGATCCCGAGATGGCCGATCGGCTCAGAGCGCAACAGAGCGACGTCTCCGATGACGTCCGCGTCTTTCTCGACGAAGCCGCAGGTGCTGTGCCCGGGCTCGGAAGGCCTCGAAATACCCGTTAGGGTCTAGTCGTCGTCTTAGTCCTCGTCGGGAACGCCGTTCTTGTGACAGGTGCAGGACGCGCGCTCGTAGTCCTGCGGGTGGCACTTCGTACACGCGAAGCTCCGGTAGGAGTGCTCGCCGGTGTCGCCCGTGTGCCGAAAGACCCACGAGTCTCCTGTGCTCTTGTGGCACGCCGAGCAGTCCGAGTTTGTCGGATGCTTGCCACCCGGCGCCGTATGACACTCGGAGCAGTCCGTGCCGTCGGGATGAGTGAACGCCCACGAGGTTCCCTGTGCTTTGTGGCACTCGGCGCACGTCGGATTCGAAGGATGGTCGCCTGCGGGCAGCTTGTGACACTGAGCGCAGTCGCCGCCGCTGGGATGCGCGAACGCCCAAGACTTCCCGGACTTCACATGGCATAGCGCGCAGTCGTCATTCAACGGGTGTTCGTCGACGGG
>DATHUB010000381.1:0-1771 GCA_035462695.1 Coriobacteriia bacterium
TGTCGGCTTCGGCAATCGACGCTGATCGCCACAACCCGTTCTACGCCCTCGGGTATGCAAGAACGCTGCGCTTCTACGGCGCGGCCCCCGAGAAGATAGAAGCCGCTTTCGCCGAGACGTTCAACCGCTGGCCCGTCTACCCGGTCGCGCGTGCCGAGTACGCACGCTTCCTTGCGGAGCAGGGTCGTATGGATGAGGCGCGTGAGCAGCTTGAGTTGGCCTCGCTTGTTCCCGACAGGACGGGCGGGCGCGACCGAGCAGTGCAACAGACGCTGCAGCTTCTGGAGCGGAACTGAGCTAGAGCAGTGGGTCTACGCAGGCCGTAGAGGCTCGCGTACACTGGTACGACCATTTACGCCGATTGCCTTGAGAGGGGTGCTGCTGCGATGTCGCTTCCGACCGTGGACAAGATCTGGATGGACGGCGAGCTCGTCGACTGGGACAAGGCTCAGGTCCACGTACTCACGCACGCCCTTCACTACGGCTCCGGCGTATTCGAGGGCATCCGCTGCTACGAGACCGCTGACGGCCCCGCGGTCTTCCGTCTGCGCGAGCACATGGAGCGCTTCGAGCGCTCGGCGAAGATGCTCTACATGGACCTGCCCTACACGGTCGAGGAGACCATGGAGGCAGTGCGCGAGACTATCCGAGTGAACAAGCTCCAGAGCTGCTACATCCGTCCGCTGTCGTTCCGCGGCTACGGCGTGATGGGCCTCGACCCGATTCCTGCCCCCGTGCAGACGATCATCGCTGTCTGGCCGTGGGACACCTATCTGGGTGAGGACGGACTCTCGGCTGGCGTGGACGTAGGGATCTCGTCTTGGCGCCAGCGGAGCATCAACGCGCTGCCGCCTGCGGTGAAGGCGACGGCCAACTACCTCAACAGCTCGTTCGCGCGCATCGAGGCGAACAGGCATGGCTATGCCGAGGCCATCTTGCTCAACGAAGAGGGCAAGGTCTGCGAGGGTACCGGCGAGAACCTGTTCGTCGTGCGCGACGGAGTCATCTCGACCCCGCCGGTTTCCGACGGCATCTTGCCCGGCATCACCCGCGACTCGATCATGGTCATCGCCGACGCGCTCGACTACCCGATCATCGAGGAGTCGCTCGTGCGCACCGACCTCTACGGCGCCGACGAGTTCTTCATGACCGGCTCGGCCGCGGAGGTCGTTCCGGTTCGCTCGGTCGACGGCCACGTCATCGGCAAGCCCGGTCCCATCACCACCGAGCTCCAACAGGCGTTCTTCCGCGTCGTACGTGGCGAGGAAGCCGACTTCGAGGAGTGGCTCGACCGAATATAGGCCGATAGCCGGATTGACTCGGTATTTCCTTAAGGTTACATTCAGACAGCTCACAACAGCGCGCGACGCACACCGGTTGTCGCACGGCTCGAATGCCGGTCGCCGTGCTGGAGCTTGGGGGGACTTGTGGGCACTCGAGGGAATGCCTGGCGCGCAATCTGCGCGACGATCCTGCTGTCGGTCCTCGTCATGCTGGTCTTCGCAGCCTCGGCTCTTGCGGACGTCACGCGGTATGAGGAGAACAGTCCGAGCCTCATCAAGTCGGGAACATGGGTCAACTCGCTCTTGGCCAGTCACTCCGGCGGTGCGGTCGACTACACGAACGATGGCGCGCCGCCCGTTGGGAGCGCCACATTCAGCTTCACAGGTACGGGGGTGACCTATTTCGCCGCGAAGTGGTACAACCGCGGAATCGCGAGCGTATCGTTGGATGGCGGCGCCGCAGAGCCGGTCGACCTGTTCTACCAACC
>DATHUB010000382.1:0-1590 GCA_035462695.1 Coriobacteriia bacterium
GAGTGCGCGAGCAGAGCATGGACGAGCGTCCCGGACCAGTGCCCTTGCGCCGGGTGCACCACAAGGCCCGGGGGCTTCGAGAGCACGATCATGTCTTTGTCTTCAAAGCGGATATCCAGCGGAATGTGCTCGGGAATCAGATTGCTCGCGGCTCTCGGCGGAACCTCGATCTCGATGCGTTCTCCGCCCTTGACGTTGTGACGTTTGGCCGCGGCCTCGCCATCAACCAGGACGAAGCCTTCTTCGATGAGTCGCGCGGCGGCGGATCTGCTCGGCATAAAGCCGAACGAGCCGAGAAGCGCGTCGAGGCGCTGCCCCTGCTCGTCCTCGGACACGATATGTTCGTAGTAGTCGCTCACTGCTGACCCTGCTCCCCTGAGCCGAGAGCGGAGGAATCGGTCGGCTCGACGGCGTCCGGCTCGGAGCGTTGTTCATCCTCGGGCTGCGGGCCGAAGAGCAGCCACGCGATCAAGATCCCCACGCCGATGAAGATCGCGGAGTCCGCGACGTTGAAGACAGGGAAGTCGATGACCGCGAAGTGCAGGAAGTCGGTGACTCGACCTACGACCGCTCGATCGATCAGGTTGCCGACGGCGCCGCCTGCGATCAGCCCCAACGGGATGACGACCAGCCAGTTGGCCGGTCGAGCTCGTCTCCAGTAGGCGGCAACGACAACGAGCACGATCATGGATGTGGCAATGAAGATCGGCCGGTAGCCGGGAAGCAGGCCGAATGCCGCGCCGGTGTTACGCACGTGGGTGAACATGAACCACTCACCGAACACGGGCACCGACTCATACGGATCGTAGGCGGGACCGACGAACCTGGCGACGGCCGCGTCAAGAGGCAACAGAGCCGACTGGGAGTGCCAGAGTATCCTCACGACCGACTTGGTCAGCTGGTCGAGAAGCAGCGTGGCAGTCGCGACGATCCAGAACGCACGTGCAGGATGGTTCAGCACTAGCGGTGCTCGTCGGCCGATTTGCAGACAATGCAGAGGCTCGCGGTAGGCACGGCATCCATGCGCTCGACCGGAATGTCCACCGAGCAGCGCTCACACTGCCCGTAGGTGCCCGCCTCGATGCGCGAAAGCGCGGCACGAACCTCTTTCAGCGCTTCGCGAAGGTTCTCCTCGAGCGTCATGTCCAGCTCGCGCTCGAAAGTCGCCGATCCCTGATCGGCCATATGGTCGCGGTACGCGTTCTCTCCACTTGCCTCGGAGAGGGAGTCGCGCTCCACGGCCTCAAGCTCCGAGACCTCTGCCTCAAGCCGCACCAGCTCGGCCTCGAGCTGCGCCTTTAGCCGTATCTGGGTTCGCGCGTCCATCTCCACCGCCTCATCACATTGGCGTGGTGCAAAAGCGCCCGGGCTGTGCCGGGCGCTCGGTGAGCCGAATACAAAAAGTATACCCCACCCAATGGCAGTTCCTGCCGCGAACGCTGCCCTTTCTCCTACTCCGGATGCCGCGAAAGGACACTCGCGCAACGCTCACAGACGTCCGGATGATCGGCCGACACGCCCAAGGTACGGTAGTTCCAGCACCGAGGACACTTCTCGCCGCTGGCGGGACCGACCTCCACCGAGAGATCT
>DATHUB010000383.1:0-2689 GCA_035462695.1 Coriobacteriia bacterium
CCGGTGAACAGTCCCGCGCCAATGCTCACGAAGCTCGCGACGAACGCGATGATGAGCAGGATCAGAACGACCTTCATGCCGACTGAAGTCTGTGCCTTGTTGAGAGCCATACGAGTGCCCCCTCCCTACAGTAAGAGGGCCCGAACCGGCCTAGAGGTCGATTCGGGCCCGGGCTGTCCTACTACTACTTGCTGGTTGACTCGGCTGAACCGGTAGCCTCGCCGGCGCCACCGATGCTGGGGTGACCCGGGGGAAGCTCGCCGCCCTGCAGCTGCTCTTCGGTAAGCTGAGGGGCAGTCGTGCCGGCCGGGCTGGTCGCCGACGGCTCGGTCGCTACGGGGGCGGTGCCGATCGGCAACAGAATGCCGACGATGAGTCCGGCGAGAAGCGCGATGACGCCGATAAGGGCGGCCACCGTCATGGAGACGGACTGAGCAGAAGAGGCTGCCGGAGCGGAGGCCTTGGCGGGCGAACCGCCGGTGCTGGCCTTCTTGGTCGCTGGGGCGTCAGCCTGCTTGGGCTCGTCCTCGTCAAAGAAGAAATCCTGGTCGCTCACGAATGAATCCTCCTGTATCAGACGGGGGGCTCCCCCCGACGGCCTGCCTGAACCCGCGTAGTATAGCACGCGGCTGCACCCCGAAAGGGGCTGTGCATACATGTGTCAGCAACCCGTACGCCAAGGTCAAATGCGAATGAACGAAGGTTAGTCGCGCAGGTCAGGTACGTAGCTTGCTGCGCATCTCCTCGGCACGCGCGAACACCCGCTGGTGGTCGAGGTCCGGCCATTCGCGTGCCTCGTACCTGACCTCTCCCCCGACCATCGTCCACAGCACGTTCTCCTGGTTGGCTGTGTGCACGAGCGTGCTGTAGGGGTAGTGCGTCGGAATCTGGTGCGACTTCGAGAGATCGACGGCTATGATGTCGGCGCGCTTGCCGGGCTCGAGCGAGCCGATCTCGTGGTCCATGCGCAGCGCGCGGGCCGCGTCGAGCGTCGCCATCTTCACGAACTGCCGAGCGATCATGAAGCGCTCTTCGCCGAGCAGGGCACGCTGGAGGAGCAGCCCGAGCCGCATCTCTTCGAACATGTCGATTGAGTTGCTGGCGGCCGGCGAGTCGGTCCCGATGCCCACGCAGATGCCGGAGCTCAAGAACTTGCCGATCGGCGCGATGCCCATCCCGAGCTTAGCGTTGCAGCGTGGGCAGTGAGCGATCGCGATGTCGTGGTTCGCCAGCACCTCGATGTCCTCGTCGTCGACCTGCGTGCAGTGGACCGCGAGAACGTTGGGCGCGTCGAAGAGCCCCCACTGAAGGACGTAGCGCACCGGGCTCACGCCGGTCGGGAGCCACACCGGGGCATGGCGGTCGTAGACGTCACGGACGTCGATGGCGAGCATCGACGAGCCGTACTTCACGAACTGGTACTCCTCACGGCTTCCCGCAAGGTGGATGGCGACCGGTGCGCCGTCTGCCGCGTACTCCGCGACTCGGCGGAAGAGTTCCGGATGGCACGAGTAGGGCGCATGCGGAGCAATGCCGAACTTGAGGCGGTCACTGTCGCTCGTGTCGGCCCACGCCGCGATGTCGGCTGCAGCGCGCTGCATGACGCCGTCGATCAGCCCTCGTTCCATCGTCGCGACTTCGCGATAGATGACGCCCCGCAGGCCTGCTGCTTGCGCCGCATGCCCGGAGGCGCCGGTCTCGGTGATGTCGGCGACCGTCGTGATACCGGACTGCAGCGCCTCGAGCGCGCCGAGAAGAGCCGAGTCGTCCCAGTCCTGGGAGCTGAGCTGCTGCTCCTTCTGCATGAGCTGCAGCTTCCAGCGCGAGTACGGCAAGTCGTCGACGAGCCCGCGCATGGAGGTGTACTCGAGGTGCGTATGCAGGTCGATAAAGCCGGGCAACAGCGCGGCGAGGCCGAAATCGCGAACGGGCTCGTCCGGATGAAGCTCGCGCAAGTGCTGGAAGTCGCCGATCTCGACGATCCGGTCACCGTGAACGAGAACGGCTCCGTTCTCGATGTGCGGAGCTGCAACAGGCAGAACGTAGCGGGCAGTAAGAAGCATGGAGTCCCCTCGGGTCAGTTACCGAGGATTCTACCGCAGTAACCGCCGGCTCCCTCGGCAGCGCGGTTACTTGACCGCGGTATGCAGCGCGACGATGCCGCCGGTGAGGTTCTTCCATGAGATCGCCGAGAAACCCGACTGCCGAAGCTCGGCGGCGAGCGCCTCTTGGGTGGGGAAACGGCGGATCGAGTCGTTGAGGTAGACGAAGCTGGGCCGGTCTCCCGTCAGCACGCCACCGATCGCGGGGATGACTCCTCGCAAGTACACGTGGTAGACGCCGCGCCATGGTGCGAACGGGGGCGTCGAGAACTCGAGGATGACGTAGCGGCCGCCGGGCTTGAGAACGCGCATGACCTCGGCGAAGTTGCGTTCCCGGTCGGGGAAGTTGCGTACGCCGAACACCACGGTCACGACGTCGAAGCTCTCGTCGTCGAACGGGAGCTCCTGCGCGTCCGCGACCCTGAAGGTGAGCCGCGTGGGACCCGCGTACTCGCCCGCCTTGCGCTCGGCGATGACCAGCATCTCGGGGGTGATGTCGGTGGCGACCACCTCGGCGGGCGCAGCTTGCCGAGCAAGCGCGAGCGTAACATCGCCGGTCCCCGCCGCAAGATCGAGGACACGGGACT
>DATHUB010000384.1:0-3398 GCA_035462695.1 Coriobacteriia bacterium
GCCCCGTCACCAGGAAACGCACCGTCAGCTGCTCGTCCACGGGCGACAGCGCGCCTTCGGGCCGCACTGCGCGCGGATGCGTGTGGGAAAGCTTCGCTCGCTCCAGAAAGATCTGCTCCACACCAGCGGTCCCCGGCCCGAGAACCGGCGCGGATGCGGGCTTGATGATTCCGGCCTTCTCGGCAGCGATCTTCTCGATGGTGCCGCCGAGGACCGCAGTGTGATCCAGTCCGACCCCGGTGATGACGGCGACTGCGGGCTCGACGATGCTCGTGGAGTCCCAAGTGCCGCCCATACCGACCTCGAGCACCGCGTAGTCGACGCCACTTCGGCGAAACAGCCAAAGTGCGGCGGCGGTTAGCAGCTCGAACTCGGTGAAGCCCTCTTCGGCGCCTTGGGCACCGGGGCGCAGACGCTCCGCCACCTCGAGCGCTACGTGGACTGCCTCAGCGAAGTCCCGCTCGCTGACCGGGCGCCCGTCGACCTCGATTCTCTCGGTGTAGTTCTCGAGATGCGGGCTCGTGTAGAGGCCCGTGCTGTGCCCCTCGCCCTCGAGAAGCGCTCGCGTGAGGCGCGCAGTCGACGTCTTGCCATTGGTCCCGGTCACTTGGAGGGACGCAAACGCATCCTGTGGCCTGCCCATCGCCTCCGTCAGCGCACGGATGCCGTCGAGGGACGGGTGCACACCGAAGACCAGCGCCCGCTCGAGTGCTGCAAGCGCCTGCGCGTAGCCGAAAGCGTCGGGATCGGGGGTCAACGTCGCCTACGCCAGCTCGGCGAGCTGCCCCTCGACCAAAGCGAGAGAGTCGGCGAACTCGGCGGCCTTCGCCCGGTCCTTGTCGATGACCTCGGGTGCGGCCTTGGCGAGGAAGCCCTCGTTCGAGAGCTTCTTCTCGAGACGCGCAAGCTCGGTCGCAATCCTCGCGCGCTCCTTGCTGAGGCGGCTCGCCTCGGCTTCGAAGTCGACCAGCCCTTCGAGTGGGATGTAGACCTCCATGCCCGACGCGATGACCGTGGCGGAGTGGGCAGGTTTGGCCGCGGCGGTGTCTGCGGTGAAGCCGCTGACTCCCGCCAGCGATGCCATATCTCCGAATTCGGACTGCACCCACTGGTTCTCGGCGTCCCCGGCCGTCTTGAAGACGACATCAAGGCCCTGGCGCGGTGAGAGCTTGTAGCGAGCGCGAACACCGCGGATACCCGTGACGACTTCGATGAGGCGCGAGATCGAACGCTCGGCCCCTTCATCTTCGAAGCGGACGAGACCACTGGCGTCGGGCCACTCGGCAATCATCAGCGACTCTGCCTGGTCGGCTTCGGCCAGCGGAAGCTTGCGCCAGATCGCTTCGGTCACGAACGGCATCATCGGGTGGAGCAGGCGCAGGGCGCGGTCGAGTACGAAGACCAGGTTTCGCTGTGCGGCGAGACGCTGCTCTCCCCCGGCGGCAAGGCGCGCCTTGGAAAGCTCGATGTACCAGTCGCAGAACTCGCTCCAGAAGAAGTCGTAGAGCTCGCGCGATGTGTCGCCGAACTGGTAGGTATCGAGCCCTTCGCTCACCCGCGCCGAGAGCGCCGCCAGACGCGACAGGATCCAGCGGTCGGCGACGGTCGCGGGAACAGGGTCTCCCGGCTCGTATCCCTCCATGTGCATCAGCACGAAGCGGCTTGCGTTCCAGATCTTGTTCGCGAAGTTGCGGCTGGACAGCAGCTTGTCCTCGGAGAACTTTATGTCCTGGTTTCCCGTGACCTGCAACATGAGACCGAAGCGCATACCGTCGGCACCGTAGTGCTCCATCAGGTCGAGCGGATCGACGCCCGTGCCGAGGGACTTGCTCATGCGCTTGCCCTCGGTGTTGAAGACGGTGGGATGGATGATCACATCGTTGAACGGGATCTCGCCGTCGTTGAAGTACATGCCGCTCATGACCATACGGGCGACCCAGAGGAACAGGATGTCGCGAGCGGTCGAGAGCACGCTCGTGGGATAGAAGTAGTCGAGACGCGGGTCGGCCTCGGGCCAGCCAAAGGTCGCGAACGGCCAGAGCTGCGAGCTGAACCAGGTGTCGAGAACGTCCTCGTCCTGGCGGATGTTCCCGCCCCCGCACTTGGGGCATTCCGTGACGTCTTCGATGGAGGCGAGCATCTCGCCGCAGTCGTCGCAGTAGAAGACCGGGATGCGGTGACCCCACCACAGCTGGCGAGAGATACACCAGTCGCGGATGTTCTCCATCCAGTGGTAGTAGACGTTCTCCCAACGCTTCGGGTGGAACGAGACGCGCCCGTCGCGGACGGCTTCGATGGCGGGTGCGGCCAGCGGCTTCATGTCGACGAACCACTGGTCGGAAAGCCAGGGTTCGATGACCGTGTGGCACCGGTAGCAGTGGCCTACCGAGTGAACGTGATCGTCTGTCTTCACGAGGAGGCCAGCGGCGTCGAGGTCCTCGATCACACGCTTGCGAGCCTCGTAGCGATCGAGCCCCGCGTACTGGCCCCCCGCTTCGGCGATGGTCGCATCCGCATTCATGATGTTGACCTTGGCGCACCCATGACGCTCGCCTATTTCGAAGTCGTTCGGGTCGTGCGCCGGAGTGACCTTGACCGCGCCGGAGCCGAAGGTCGGATCCACGTAGTCATCGGCAACGATCGGAATCTCGCGACCCATGAGCGGCAGCACCACTGTGGAGCCCACGAGCTGCTTGTATCGCTCGTCGTCGGGATGCACCGCAATGCACGTGTCGCCCAGCATCGTTTCGGGACGCGTGGTGGCCACGACAACGTGGTCGACGCCGCCCACCGGCTCCTTGAGCGGATAGCGCAGGTGCCAGAGATGGCTCGAGAGATCCTCGTGCTCCACCTCGATGTCGGAGAGTGCGGTCGCGCAGCGTGGACACCAGTTGATGATCCGCTTGCCGCGATAGACCAGGCCCTTGTCGAACCAGTCGACGAATACCTTGCGAACTGCCTTCTGGTAGCTCGGATCCATGGTGAACCACTCGTCAGAGTAGTCACACGAGCATCCCATCGCCTTGAGCTGACCGATGATGGTAGAACCGTGCTCGTGACGCCATTCCCAACACGCCTCAATGAAGGCTTCGCGACCGACGTCGTAGCGCGACAGGCCCTCTTTGGCGAGCTTCTGCTCGACCTTGTTCTGGGTGGCGATGCCGGCGTGGTCGGTGCCCACGACCCAACGCGTGGGGCGGCCGGTCATGCGTTGCCTGCGGACGAGAACGTCTTGAATCGTGTTGTTGAGCGCGTGGCCCATGTGCAGGGAGCCCGTTACGTTCGGTGGCGGGATCACTATCGAGTACGGGCGTACGCCTTCAACGATCCGAGCGCCGAAGTAGTCGGCTTGGGTCCACGACTCGAAGATCGGGCCTTCGACCGCTTTCGGGTCATAC
>DATHUB010000385.1:0-4160 GCA_035462695.1 Coriobacteriia bacterium
GCCATGGTTCCGGGGTTCGCGCGGGCCACCGTGGCCATGAGTTTGCTGCGCTCGACGACGAGTTCAAGGCCCGCTTCCACCGAGAAGACCCCAGCTACCGCCAGCGCTGCGAACTCGCCGAGCGAGTGGCCTGCGACCGAGACGGGGCGAACGCCATGGGACTGCAGCACCGTGCCCCAGGCCCAGTCAGCCAAGTACAGCAGCGGCTGCGCGTACCGTGTGTCGGACAGGCGATCTTCAGGTCCGTCTGTTGCGACGGCACAGAGCTCGAGGCCTGAGATCGCCTCGGCCGCGTCAAGTAGGCGGTCGAGTGCGTGATGGTCGGGAACCCGCTCAAGCATGCCGACACGCTGGGATCCCTGCCCAGGGAAGACGAAGGCGGTATTGCGGCTCATGTCAGGCCCCGGAGGAGATGCTGCCGAGTTTCTTCATGGCTTCCTCGGCTTCACGCATCATCTCCTCGACGATGACGTGCGCCGGCTGTATCTCGCATACAAGGGCTGCGGCCTGCCCGGCCATGACCGATCCCATCTCGGTGTCGCCTTGCCGCATGGCGAGCGCGAGCTTTCCGCTCCCGAGAGTCTCGATCTCTTCGGGCCTGTTGTCCCGATCAAGTTCCATGATCTTGCGCGAAAGCTTGTTCTTGAGCACGCGGACCGGGTGCCCGGTCGAGCGGCCGGTGACGACGGTGTCGCGATCCTTCGCTTTGACGACCTGGGCTTTGACGGCAGGATGGATCGTGCACTCCTCGGCACACATGAAACGCGTTCCAACCTGCACACCCTGTGCGCCCAGCGCGAAGGCCGCCGCGACGCCACGTCCGTCGGCGATGCCGCCGGCCGCGACGATCGGCACCGAAACGGCATCGACCAACTGAGGTATCAGCACCATCGTGGTGAGCTCGCCGATGTGTCCACCGGCCTCCATGCCCTCCCCGATGATTGCGTCGGCCCCGATGGACTCGAGCCGCTTTGCGAGCGCCATGGAGGGAGCGATCGGCAGAACCTTGATGCCCTGCGCCTTGAGCGCGTCGATGTACTTGCCGGGGTTGCCGGCGCCGGTGGTGACGACGGGAACATGCTCGTCGAGCACGAGCTGCACGAGTTCGTCGATGTGCGGGGTCATAAGCATCAGGTTGACGCCGAAAGGCTTGTCGGTCAGGGCCTTGGCGTTGCGGATCTGCTCACGAAGGAGGTCGGTGGGCATGTGGCCCGCGCCGATGATACCGAGACCGCCCGCGTTACTCACTGCGCCGGCGAGTTCGGCCGTGGCCGTCCACGCCATGCCGCCCTGAATGATTGGGTGCTCGATACCTAGTAGCGAAGTGAGCCTGGTGCGAAGCGCCATGGAGTCCCTATTCCTTCCGGTCCGGAGGTGTCATCGTCCAACGAAGGACGGCGGATCCCCATGTAAGGCCCGCACCGAATCCCACGAGTGCGAGAAGGTCGCCGGGCGAAAGTCGCCCGCTAGTATACAGGTCGTCCATTGCCAGAGGTATCGAGGCGGCCGACGTGTTCCCCGTGGGCCCGATGTTGTTGTACACGCGGTCGTCTCCGATTCCGAGACGCTCCTCGACGGTGTCGACGATGCGCTTGTTGGCCTGGTGCGGTATGAGCCAGCGCAGCTCGTCCAGTGTGTGTCCGGAAAGTGCCAGAGCTTCGCGCGTCGCTTTGGGGATGACGCGAACGGCGAACTTGTAGACGTCGTTGCCGGCCATCTTCAGGAACTGGTCGCCGGCGGCCATCGTCGAGGCAGTGCTCGGCGTACAGGCCCCGCCGGCCGGAATCTTCAGAAGGTCTTCGCCCGAACCGTCCGCACCGAGCACGATCGATTCGACGCCGGGCTCCTCAGCTGCGCGAAGCACGACGGCCCCGGCCCCGTCCCCGAACAGGACGCAGGTCGCGCGGTCGGTGAAGTCGACGAATCGAGTGAGCGCCTCCGCACCGATAACGAGCACGGTCTCGGCACGTCCCGACTCGATGGCCGAGACGCCGGAATGAAGTGCATAGATGAAGCTCGTGCATGCAGCCATCACGTCGAAAGCCGGGCAGGTGAGCCCGAGTTTGGCCTGAGCAACGCACGCGGTGGACGGAAAGATGAAGTCCGGGCTCGTGGTGCCAAGAACCAGCAGATCGATCTCCTCGGCGGAGACACCCGCGCGCGTCATGGCCGCCTGTGCCGCGCGAACAGCGAGGTCTGAGGTGCTCTCACCTTCGGCGACGATGCGCCTTTCGCGAATACCGGTTCGGGATGAAATCCATTCGTCGGTCGTGTCGACGATGGACTCGAAGTCGGCGTTCGTCATGACCCGCTCAGGCAGGTACGAACCGATTCCGATGATCTGGGCGAAGCGTGTCATGAGTTCGTGTTGTTCCCATCCGGCAGGAGTCGCCAAAAGGCGTATGCGGCAGGTTCGCATACGCAAAGCTGTATGAGAAGCCTAGCTTGCTGAGATGCTCTCGGCTATTTGCTGCGTCAGTCCGCCGCGTCCGGCCTGTGCGGCGACACGGATCCCGTTCGAGACCGCTTTCGCCTTGGACGAGCCGTGGGCGATGATGCAGACGCCGTCCACTCCGAGCAACGGCGCGCCGCCGTAGGTATCAGGGTCGAGACGCTCCTTGAGCCTGGTCACAGCCGGCTTGAGAACCGCGGCGGCGGCCTTGTTCACCGCGCTCGAGGTCATCGCCTCCTTGACCTGCCCGAGAAGCACCTTGCTCGTTCCCTCGAGGAGCTTCAGTGCGACGTTGCCGGTGAAGCCGTCCGTGACGATAACGTCGGCGGCTCCGGTGATCACATCGCGGCCTTCGACGTTTCCGACGAAGCCCGGCACCTGCTTCGCCATGAGCACGTGCGCTTCACGCGCAAGCTGCGAGCCCTTCGTGGGCTCCTCACCGATGTTCAGAAGCGCCACACGCGGGCCGACAACCCCGAGTACGGTCTGTGCATATGCCGCACCCATGTGGGCGAACTGAACGAGGTGCTCCGGCTTGCAGTCCGCCGTCGCCCCCACATCGAGCAGGACGGTAGGCTGACCGGACGTTGGCAGGACGGTCGCGATCGCGGGACGAAGGACACCGTGAATACGGCCCATGACCAACGTTGCCGCAGCCATAGCGGCCCCAGTCGAGCCGGCCGAGAAGAAGGCGTCAGCTTCCTTCTCCTTCACCAGACGCGCGCCGACGACGATGGACGAGTCCTTCTTGGACCGCACCGCGGTCGCTGGATGCTCGTTCATGCCGATGTCATCGGTGGTGGGCACCGCCGTGACGCGCGCACCCTGGCTCGACGCGAAGGGATCCACGATCTCGGCGGGACCCAGCAGCATCACGCGCAGCGCGGCATCGTTTGCCAGCGCAAGCGCAACGCCGGTGAGAATCTCGTCGGGCGCGAAATCGCCGCCGACAGCGTCGACGGCGACTGTGATCGATCGGCTCTCAGTCATCTTGTACCTTCGATGAGCTCATCGCTGCGTGAAGGAGTGATACCGAGCGCACTACTCGGTGTCGATGATCTCTTTGCCGTTGTAGAACCCGCACTCCGGGCACACGCGGTGCGACAGCTTGGGCTGGTTGCACTGCGGGCACTTTCCCGTCGTCTCAGCGGTGAGCTTGTGCGACGAGCGGCGTGAGTTCGTCTTCATGCGTCCGGTCTTGCGCTTCGGGACAGCCATCGTCTCGATTCTCTCTTCCTACAGGGCAACCTGATGGGCACGGGATTATCGGTTGTCGAGCGGTTGAAGCTCGCACACGAGCGGCTATGATACCACGGCTCCGGGCGTGTGGGTAGCAGGTGGCAAAGAAGTCTAGAGCTAGCTTTCGGGCTCTTGCCTGCCCTCTTCGTCCTCACCGAGAAGACCCTTCAGCGCGGCAAATGGATGCTCTGCGTCAGGCTCCTCTCCGCAGTGACACGACTCCACATTGAGGTCCGCGCCACACGTCAGGCACAGACCCGCACATGACTCGTCATGCAGCGGTGCAAAGGGCGCTTCGACGACAAGTGCTGCAACGACGGCCGGCTCCAGGTCGATGCGGCCCTCCGAGTCGACCTCTCCTGAGACGTCCTCGCCCTCGGGCGCCGTGTCTCCCGGGCCAAGCCACAGTCCTTCGACGTCACCCGTGATGTCCGTCTCGAACTCGCACAGGCAGCGCGAACATGTGGCG
>DATHUB010000386.1:0-4929 GCA_035462695.1 Coriobacteriia bacterium
CGGCCGCGCCGGTGAGCCATCCGCGGATCGACTCGCCGTCCCGACCACGCACCATCGCCTCGAACTCCCCGAGCGCCAGTCTGAGCTCGCGCACTCCATCCGCCCGCGCGTCGGCGTTGTCGAGACAGATGCCGGTCCAGAGCTCTGGGCTGCCTGCGGCGATTCGGGTAGTGTCCTTGAATCCGCCCGCCGCGAGGCGAAGCAGCTCTCGGCTCTCCCCCGCGTGCGCTCCCGCCACATCGCAAAGCGCTGCAGCCGCCACGTGCGGGACGTGACTGACAATCGCTACTGCCTCGTCGTGTGACTTCGGCTCGACTGATATCACTCGGGCACCGAGCGCCGTCACGAACGCGTGGACGCGCGAGAAGGCGTCGGGATCCGTCTCGGAGCCAGGCGTCAGAAGCCAATAGGCGCCCTCGAACAAGTCGTGACGCGCCGCTCCCACTCCGCTTCGCTCGGAGCCCGCCATCGGGTGCCCCCCCACGAAGCGAGCAGCCGATCCGAGGTGTCGCCGCGCGGCGCGCATGACGCCGCCTGTGGTGGAGGCGACATCGGTCACGACGCCGTCGTAAGCGAGCTGCCCGAGCTTCTCAAGCCAAGCGTCCAGAAAGCGTGCGGGGGTCGCTACGACCACGAGCTCGCACCCGCCCGGCGACAGCCACGCCTCAGCTTTCGGGGTTCCCGCCACCGCGGCATCGGCCACGATTCCTCGCGCCAAGGCCTCGGTGACTGTCGCCTCGTCTATGTCCACGCCTACGACTCGTGGCCCGTCATCGAGGGCGCGCAGAGACGCAGCCACCGATCCGCCGATCAGGCCGATGCCGATCACGCACACGCTACTGAATCCTGAGAACGACATATCAGGCCTCTCCCCCAGCGAAGACGGAGTTGAACGCCTCGATGGCCGCTGTGTTCTCTTCCGGAGAGCCGACCCCAACCCGAAGAGCGTCTCCCCCGAAATAGCGAACGATGACTCCGCATCCGAGGAGCCGCTCGAACAGTTCCTGCGCTCTCTCGGCGTGGATGTAGACGAAGTTCGTCTCCGACGGTACCCAGCTGATGCCGAGACGATCGAACGCCTCGTACAGCCTGACGCGCTCGGATGCGTTCTCGTCACGGCGCCGAGAGACCTCGGCCTGATCGTCGATGGAGTAGTACGCAGCCACCTGCGCGACGGTATTCACGTTGAACGGATCGCGCACCTTGTTCACGGCATCGACCATCGCCTCGGGCATGACGCCGTAGCCGCACCTGAGTCCTGCCAGCGAGTACATCTTGCTGAAGGTCCTCAGCACGATCACGGGCCGCTCCCCGTCGAAGTAGTCAAGACCGTTCGGGTACTCGCCGTCGGTGACGTACTCGAAGTAGGCCTCGTCGAGGACGACCAGGACGTGAGTGGGGACGCGCTCCATGAAACGTTCGAACTCCGCGCGCCGGTAGATGGAGCCGGTCGGGTTGTTCGGATTGCAGAGAAAGACGATCTTCGTTTTGGCCGTGATAGCCGCGAGCATCGCGTCGAGGTCGTGCACGTCTCCCTCGGCGAGCGGCACCTTGACCGCGGTTGCCCCCATCAGCTGGGTGGCCATCGAGTAGACGACGAAGCTCGGCCACGCAAAGACCGTCTCGTCACCCGGCTCGAGCACGGCTTCGGCGATCACTCGGAGAAGCTCGTTGCTACCGTTGCCAACGGCGACGAAGCGTTCGTCGACCTGAAGCTGCTGGGCGATTCTGCGACGAAGGGCACGGGCCGATCCATCGGGATACCTGTTCAGCCTGCCGAGAACCGCCTGCATCGCCGCAATGGCCGACGGAAACGGGCCGTACGGGTTCTCGTTGCTTGAGAGCTTGCATATGCGATCGACGCCGGCCCGCTCGCGCACCTCACTCGCGCGCAGCCCGGGTGCATACGGCGTCAGAGGCTTCACGTCGTCGCGGATGAGAGCGTCCCAGTCCATAACTCCTCCAAGGGCGCGGTGAGATGTGCCGACGATTGTCGCACAAGAACGCCGGGTGACGGGAGCCTACCCGCGGACGTACTCCTCGAGCATTCCATGACCCTCGATCACCCGCACATAAGCAAGCTGAGCGTTATGGATATGGAAGGCCCAGATATCGGTCGACTCGAGGCTCAGCAGGTGAACGAGCGATGCCCGAAACACTCCGCCGTGAGTCACCACTACATGTCGTCCGCCGAGCGCAACGAGCTCGTCGCAGAAGTGCGCCGAGCGCGCCTCGATCTCGCCGCGCGATTCTCCGCCCGGCGCCACCGGCTCGTCCAAGTTGCGATAGTTGAAAGCCATTCCCGCCTCGACTATCTCGTCGAACAGCATCCCCTCGGCATCGCCGAAGTCCAGCTCGATGAGTCGATCATCGACCTTAAGTGGTGCAGAAGCTCTGGTTGCGGAGCGACGGGCCAGGATCAGAGCCCGCTCGAGGGGACTGGACCATACGACGGACGGGGCAAACGCAGCGATCTTGTCAGGCACCCGCCGCAGCTGTCTGCGTCCCTCTACGGTGAACGCGGAGTGCCCCCGGCCGACGTAGCGTCCGTCGACGTTGGCTTCCGTCTCGGGATGCCTGACCAAAAGGATGTGCCCTTCGCTCACGCACTCACCCCCACGAGTCGTAGTACGGCCACCGTCACCAGAGCGACCAATAGCACGCCGGTCTCCACCACTACGACACTCGCTCCCATGGTGTCTCCCGTCACTCCGCCGAATCGAAGAGCGATCAGGTGCGGGACGACGAGCGCAAGGGCGAGACCGGCAAGCGCGATGACTCCGAGGGCCACGGTGCTGGCCCCGCTTACAGCCGCCAATGCTATGGCAGCGCCCACCGCAGCCGCGCTCGCCAGTGCGCCGAGAACGGTTGGCCGACGAATCACCGACGCCCCGAGGCCGCCCTGACGAGCTGGTTGGCCGAGCCATGCAGAGAATGAAGCGGCAAGTCGCCCGAAGACCGGCACAAGAACCACTGTGGCGGCAGTGACGCGGCTCCCACCCAGCTCGACCAACGAGCTCCATTGAAGCAGCACGACCAACGCGATCGCGGTAGCCCCGAAGGCTCCCACGTGACTGTCGGCCATCACGTCAAGCCGGCGTCCGGGAGCGACAAACCATGCGTCGGCAGTGTCGGCCAGAGCATCCCAGTGGAGCAGCCGCGTCGCCACCGCGAGCAGAGCCAGAATCAGAGCGACGGTCACGCCGGATATCCCGTAGAAGAAGCGCACAGCGATGAGATAGACGCCGAGCAGAAGCACACCGAAGCCCAGTCCCACAACCGGGAACCAAGATGCGACGTCAGGTCGCTCGCGGGCGTCGGGCCAGCGAACCGGGATCGGAAGCGCGGTGAGCAGGGTGATGGCCAGGCCCAGATCCCGAAGAGGCCGACTGCGTCCCATCTAGCCCTCGGCCTCCGCAACGCCGGCCTCGTCGAAGGTGCTCATGCCCGACAGAACGCGACACGCCGCGTCGATGACGCCCATCGCGAGTGCGGCGCCGGTGCCCTCACCGAGTCGCATCTCCAGCTCGAGCACCGGCTCGAGACCGAGGGCGGCTAGCGCGAGCGCGTGACCGGGCTCGGACGACAGGTGACTCGGGAACAGGTAGCCGCGACAGGCCGGGCAGAGGGCGACTGCCGCCAGAGCCGCCGACCCGGAGATGTAGCCGTCGGAGACCACGCACACACCCTCCTCGGCGGCACCGATGATGACGCCGGCAAGCGCTGCGATCTCCAACCCGCCGACCGCCGCCAAGACGCCGAGTGGGTCGAGGTCGGTGACCCGGTTCACGTCGAGCGCACGCCTGATCACCTCGATCTTGCGCAGCAGGCCCTCATCGTCGAGGCCGGTGCCGCGCCCGGCGGCCGACTCAGGGCTGATGCCGGCGAAGACCGCCGTCAAAGCAGCTGCGGCCGTGGAGTTGCCGATGCCCATGTCGCCGGTGGCGATCAGCCCGAAGCCCTGTCCGCCAGCCTCACGAGCCGCCTCGATGCCGACGAGCACCGCCTGCGCGCACGTTTCTCGGCTCATGGCGGGACCATGCGCCATGTTCTCTGTGCCCTGAGCGATCTTGCGGTCGCTGACACCCTCGAAGTGGAGTGCGGAGCCAATAACGCCGACATCCGTCACGCGTACCTCGGCCCCGACCGTCCTCGCGATCTGATTGATCGCTGCACCGCCTGCCGAGAAGTTCGCAACCATCTGCGCGGTGACTGACTGCGGATACGGAGAGACTCCTTCGGCGACCACACCGTGGTCCGCGGCCATCAGCAGAACGACCTTGCGCGAGGCGTCGGGGCGATCGGTCCGCTGCACGGTCGCTACCTGCGCTGCGAGTTCCTCAAGGCGTCCGAGGGAGCCCGGCGGCTTGGTGAGACGGTCAAGTCTAGAGATCGCGGCGCTGCGATACGCCTCGTCAACAGGCGTCACCGCCTGGATCTCATAGAACAGCTGGTCTTCGAAGCTCATGCCTTCGGTCATACGGCCGCCTTTTCAGTCCTCGGGCCAGTGGATACTACTTGGGACGCCACCCAGATCGATAGCGCGACCACACACGTAGAAATAGGAAGCATCGGCGGACGCGACGAACTTTCTGTTCGCCCTGCCGAGAAGATCGCGAAAGAGGCGGGCGCTCGCCCAGTCGGGCACGACTCCAAGCCCGGTCTCGTTGGTCACGATGATCGTGTCGCCTTTACGCGCCGCCAGGCTCTCCACGACTTCCGCGAAGGAAGCTTCGACCGCCTCGGCGTACCCCTCAGGGAGCTCAACCGCCCCCGCACCTCCCAGTCCCGATCCAGACTGCGAGGGCCACTCGGACTCCATGACCAGACCGAGAAGCGTCCCAAGGCAGTCGACGACCAGGAGTTGGTCGTCGGAGACCGTGGACTGCCAGGCACCGGGCTGGGCCACCTCGAGAGTCTCGAACTCCG
>DATHUB010000387.1:0-6446 GCA_035462695.1 Coriobacteriia bacterium
CCAAGACGCGTGAGTATGCCGACGACCTCGGTGTCCTCGATGGCAACGCCGAGTATCTGCTTCAGGCGCGCGGCCCGCAGTGTGAGGTGATGGGGTGAGAGCGGGAGCGGATAGGCGTCAACGACGCCCGGGGCTACTACCCCTCCCCCAATCTCGGCGATAAGTGCGGCCGCCCGATCCGCCGCGGCGACACACGCGGTGCGATCCACCGTCCGCTCAAAGCGCATCGACGCTTCGCTGACCAGCCCAAGTGACCGACTGGTGCGACTAATGGACGCCGGGTCGAAGCAGGCGGACTCCAGCAGGACGTTCACCGTGGACTCGGAGACCTCGGTCGCCTCTCCCCCCATGACGCCCGCGAGAGCGACGGGCCCGGTCGGGTCACAGATGGCGAGCGTGTCGCTCGTGAGTTGCCGCTCCACGCCGTCCAGAGTCGTCAGCTTCTCCTCGGCCGTGGCGCGCCGCACGGTGATCTCGACCCGTCCATCCGTTCCTGCCAGCGTGTCCATATCGAAAGCGTGCAGTGGCTGACCGAGCTCGAACATCACGTAGTTGCTGATGTCGACGACGTTGTTGATGGGGCGCGCTCCTGCGGCGACGATCTTCTCGGCGAGCCACTGCGGTGATGGGCCGATCTTGACGCCCCTTATCACGCGGGCCGTGTACCGCGGGCACAGCGAGTCGTCAGCGATGGTTACCGAGCACTGCTCGCCCGCGGGCGAGCCTGACTCCTCAGGCGCCTGCGCCGGCACCGATGCGGTGAGGTCCAGGATCGCCGCCACCTCGCGTGCGACGCCGGCCATCGACAGGCAGTCGGGGCGGTTCGGCGTGACCTCCAACTCGAGAACGGTGTCTGACAGGCCGTACCACTCGGCAAAGGGCATTCCCACGGGAGCGTCCGCCGGCAGAACCATGATCCCTTCGTGGTCGTCACCAATGCCGAGTTCCCGCGCGGAGCAGTTCATGCCTTCGCTCAGGATCCCCCGCAGCTTCGCCTTCTTGATCTCGAAGCCTCCGGGGAGCACGGCTCCCGGGAGGGCCACAGGCACCTTGTCGCCCGCCTCGAAGTTCTGCGCGCCGCAGACGATACTGCGCATGCGCTCATCGCCGACATCGACGGTCGTCACCCACAGCTTGTCGGCCTCAGGATGCCGCACCTTCTCGACGATATGGCCGATCACGACGTTCGACAGGGCCTCACCGGTGGTGAGCACCGCCTCTACCGCCGTCCCCGTCATGTCCAGTCGGTCGACGAACTCCGCCACCGGCAGGTCGACCGGCACCAGCTCGGAGAGCCACTTCATTGAAACGCGCATCTATCGTTGTCCTTTCGCGCGAGCGTGCGTACGTGGGTGCTAGAGCTGGCGCAGGAAGCGCATATCGCCCTCGACGAGCATCCGCAGGTCCGGCAGGTTGTACTTCAGCGCGGCAATCCTCTCGACGCCCATCCCAAAGGCGAAGCCCGTGTAGCGCTCGGGATCGATGCCGACGTAGCCGAAGACGTTGGGATCGACCATTCCGCAACCGAGGATCTCGAGCCAGCCCGTGTTCTTACAGAAGCGGCACCCCACGCCCGCGCAAATCCCGCAGCTCACGTCGACCTCTGCCGAGGGCTCGGTGAACGGGAAGAAGTGCGGGCGGAAGCGGGTCTTGCGGTCCGGTCCGAACATGGCTTTCACGAAATGATCGAGCGTGCCCTTGAGATCAGCGAAGGTGATTCCCTCGTCGACGACCAGGCCTTCGATCTGGTGGAACTGGGGCAGGTGACTTGGATCCGCGATGTCTCGGCGATAAACGCGGCCCGGCGAGAGTATGTAGATCGGGGGCTTCTCCCGCTCCATCGTTCGCACCTGGACCGGCGACGTGTGCGTACGGAGCAGCACGTCCGACTCGCCCGTGACAGCCGCCTCATCGCCGGAGAGGTCGTGCACATAGAAGGTGTCCGCGAGCGAGCGCGCGGGGTGGTCCGGCGGCGTGTTGAGTGCCGTGAAGTTGTAGTAGTCGAGCTCTACCTCCGGGCCCTCGGCAACTCGATAGCCAAGCCCAAGGAAGACGTCGATCGCCTCGGCGGTGATCCGGCTGATGAGGTGCTGCCGGCCGACAGGGCGTGCGCGGCCTGGAAGGGTCACGTCCACCGCCTCAGCTGTAACCCGCGCCTCGAGGGCGGCAGCCGACAGCTGCACGCGCCGGGCTTCGAGCGCCTCCTCGATCGCCACTCGAACCTCGTTGGCGGTCTTGCCGACGGCAGGACGCTCCTCGGGAGGCAGCGTGCCCAGACCTCTCAGCACCGAGGTCAGCGAGCCCTTCTTGCCGAGCACCCCGACGCGCACGGCGTCGAGCGCACCCAGATCGGATGCCGCCTCTATCGCCGCAATCGCTTCGGCCTGCTGGCCGTGTAGTTCCTCAACCACTCCCATGTGCCACGCGCACCTTTCGGTCGGACTCCCAAAAGAAAAGGGAGTCGCTCTCGCCCTTTGGCTTCAATGCCCAAGGACGGGAGCAGACTCCCGCGGTACCACCTCGGTTGGCCCGCAGACGCGGACCCACTCAGTCGCAGCGACCTAGGCTGCACGCATGGCCCTCGCCATGCCCGTCCCGATATCGGGGGCTCCGGCTTCCCTACTTCGCTTGGTGCGGTTCAGGTCGCAGCTGATGGAGTGAACCGCTCTCGCCACCGATCGTACGGCCCTTCCAGTCGCTGGGGCCCTTCCCTGTTCGATCGTGCGTGCGAGGCGCATCTCCGTCGTCACCTCGGACTATTCGGTTGAATCGAGAGTGTATCGCACGCGCGTCAGTCACGCACCCGCTCGAGAAGAGCACCCGCGGGCAACACCCTGACGACGGTGCCGCGCACGGCCGTCTCCGGCGTGGGCGCGAAGTCGGGCAGGCGGTTTGCGTCGCCCTTGGTCAGCAGCGTGCCGTCCTCTTGCCGCTCCACGACTCGGTGCAGAACCGGGCCGTGTCCCGGCGCATGCAGCAAAGCGATGTCTCCCGCCACGGGTTTGCGCCTACTGCTAACGAATGCGACGTCGCCATCGCGCAGTGCCGGGTACATCGATCCGCCTGAGACCCTGACGGGCTCGTACGCCCGCAACCCCGCGAATGCAGCGGCACCGAGGGCGACGTAGGCCGTCGCCAGCAGCGCAGCCCGAGACCGGCTCATCAGTGGGCCTGCTCGGCGTCCACATAGAGCGAGACCTTCACGTAGTCCTCTGAGAGGTCGTTGCCCGCCCCGGCCGGCATCCCTACCTCAAAGCGGATCTCGCCACGCGCTCCGGGCGTCAGCCGCAGTGCACTCGTGCGCATCGCAGCGAACGGGCCGGAGTAGAGCTGGACGCCTCCGCACGTGGCGGTGCACGTTAGGGACTCGTAGAAGTCGGTGATCCCTGCCTTCTTCGACGACGTGACGACGACGTCGGTCGGTAGCGAGCCGGAGTTGACGATTGTGAGCGGACGAACCGCACTCGTTCCCGGAGCGAGCGAATCGATGGACAGCGGTGCGCTCGTGGGCTCGGTAGAGATGGCGACTTCACCGGCCCTGATCAGGCTGTCGGGCACCTGAACCTGTGCGGTGAAGTACGCACCGGCGGCGCCGATGCTCACCGCCAGTACTGCTCCGAGCACGCTTGCCAGCAGCTTCTTGATCATGAGTTCCTCCTCGGTGATGAGTCGCCGAGGGGTGGCGACGAGAATGGTCGACCGGCGGGCCCTGACCGGTCGGCTCCGACGCTAGTCTCGTCACCTCACCCAGTCCTTACTGGCGCCTTCTCAGTGAGGCGGGGCGGGGTGTCTTTAAACGCAGCGAGGGCCCCGCAGAAGCGGGGCCCTCGGCTGAAATCGTAGATGCGAAGAGCTAGGCGACCTGGGCCTTGGCAAGCTCGGCCAGCTTCGTGAAGGCGGCGGGATCGTTGATCGCCATGTCCGAGAGGACCTTGCGATCGAGGGTCACACCGGCCTTCTTGAGGCCGTTCATGAAGTGCGAGTATGAGATGTCGTTCAGGCGGGCCGCGGCATTGATTCGAGTGATCCAGAGGCGACGGATCTCACGCTTCTTGTTGCGGCGGTCACGGTACGTGTACTGCAGCGAGTGCTGCACCTGCTCCTTTGCCGCCTTGTAGGTGCGGCTCTTTGCGCCGTAGTAGCCCTTTGCGCGAGTAAGGACTGTGCGACGCTTCTTCTTGGCTGATACTGCTCTCTTAACGCGAGGCATTCGTGATCACTCCTTGAGGGGTCTGGGGGTAATGCGGCCGGCGGACTAACCGAGGCCGAGGTTCTTCTTGATGACCTTGGTGTCGGCGGCGGCGAGCTCGGTCTCCTGGCGGAAGCCGCGCTTGCGCTTCGGTGACTTCTTCTCAAGGATGTGGCTCTTGAAGGCCTTGCCCCGCATGACCTTACCGGTCCCGGTCAGGCGGAACCGCTTCGCCGTACCCTTGTGTGTCTTCTGCTTCGGCATGTAGTCGTCTCCTACTCGTCCTCGACCGTCGTTTCGACGGCCTCTTCAGTGCTTTCGTCCGCGCCAGCCTTCGGCTCCTTCTTCTTCAGAGGAGCGAGCAGCATGTGCATGTTGCGGCCTTCAAGCTTCGGCTGCGTCTCGATGATTGCGAGTTCTTCCAGCTCTCCGGCCAACCTCTCCAGAATGTTCAGCCCCAGTTCGGGATGGGCCATCTCGCGACCGCGAAACATGATGGTGACTTTGACCTTGGCTCCGGCGTCGAGGAAGCGAAGAATGTGCTTCTTCTTGGTCTCGTAGTCGTGCTTGTCGACCTTCGGCCGGAACTTCATTTCCTTGATCTCGACCCTGGACTGATTCTTGCGAGCCAGCTTTTCCTTCATGGACAGCTCGTACTTGTACTTGCCGAAGTCCATGACCTTGCAGACTGGCGGGTCCGCAGTCGGAGCGATCTCGACTAGGTCGAGACCCTGATCGTCCGCAATTCGCAGGGCTTCTCCGGTCACGAAGATGCCGAGCTGGCTGCCGTCCACGCCGATGAGTCGGCACTTCTGGCTGCGGATGTGATCATTGATCCGATAGTCCGTGCTGCTGATAGGCAGCTCACCTCCGTCGTCTTTCGCGGCCGTTTCGGTAACGGCCGCCCAATAACACAAAAACTCCCGCGGCATCGGCCGACGGGAGCATACAGCTGCCGAAAAACCCTCCTTGGGTTCTCCGGAAGCATCTCATCGACCAAGCAGCTGCCTCAATAGGCGCCGCGGTGGTGGGGACCAGTCTCGCTTGCGCGGGGTCCCGCTTGTAGCGGTATTCGATTAGCGGAGGGATTATACCCGCGGCCTGCTCGGCATGTCCAGCGTGCTTGGTCCGCGGACTAGACCGCCCGTACTGAGGGCTTCGGCCAGCGACCCAAGAAGACCGCACGAGTGAAACTGGTCCGCTCCAGAGCGAGGGTCAAGAGCACCGCGACGGTGGTCACCAGAATCCAAGACAGGGTCGCGCCCCACCAGCCCGCTCCGACGATCAAGAACGGAAGAATCACCATCTGCCAGCCATACACTCCCATCGTTCTCTGCCCCAACCACCCGAGGGGGAAAAGGGTATTCGCGCTCACCAGCCGGAACGCGGCCCACAAAGCGACCGTCCCCGACGCACCGACCGCCATGCGATACGCGACGCCGTCCCAGCCTGAAGTCAACAGGAGCGGATACGCGATGAAGCCGACGAGCGCGATCGCCGCGTCCCACTTCCGTAGCGGGCCACGATAGCGAGCAGACAAGTACCCGAGAACGACGAACGGGTAGAGCCAGCAGAGCCTGCTGAGCAGGTTTGAGTCGGGAAGAGACAGCAGGGGAAGGGCGGCCAGAACGATTCCCGTGGTCGCGGTGAATCCCGTGGACGTGCTGATGGAGCGGGCGACCGCGAAGACCACGAAGGCGTAGAAGAGCACGAGCAGGAACCACATCTGGAACCCGGCCCGCGGGTCTATGGCTGCCCACGCGAGGCGCGCCGGCCAGTCGCCGATCGGAACACCGCGCAGCGGCATCTCGAGCGTGATCCAGGCGAAGTAGGGTACGAGGAGCACGAGCGCTTTGCCTCTGACGAAGCGAAGCGCGCTGTGTCCCTCGCGTCCAAGGAGCACGTAGCCGCTCACGAAGGCGAAGAGTGGCATGTTGAACGCCATCATCGCTCGCACGAGCCACGGCGCTAATTCCTTGAACTCGGGGCGCAAGTTCAGCACGTGGGTCAGCACCACCATCGCAATCGCGACGAAGCGCAGGGCGTCGATCAGCTGGTTGCGGCGCGCAGCGCTTGCTGCCCAGGGAGTGCTCACAGCCTAGGGACCTTCGGACGAGACCTTCTCGGCGAAGTCGGCGACGGACATGGCGCCGATATCTCCTTGTGTGCGCTCGCGCACGCCGACCGTGTCGTTCTCGATCTCCTTGTCGCCTACAACAAGCATGTAGGGCACCTTCTGCTGCTGCGCCTTGGCGAT
>DATHUB010000388.1:0-3187 GCA_035462695.1 Coriobacteriia bacterium
AGCTCGGCGTCCATGTATACTCGTTTGCCTGCGGAGTCATTTACTCGGGGAGGAGTGACAGGAGTTGGCCGAAGAACATCAGCACGGCCCGGCCAGGATCCTTGCCGTCGTCAACCAGAAGGGCGGAGTCGGCAAGAGCACTACGGCAGTCAACCTCTCTGCTGCCCTTGGTGAGGCCGGCGAGAAGGTTCTCCTTATTGATCTCGATCCCCAAGGAAACGCGACTTCCGGGTTTGGCTTGAACAAGAACCAGCGCGAACTGTGCATCTACGACGCACTGCTCGGCGACGCGGACATTGAAGGCATGATTGAGCCTGTTGAGGTCGAACATGTGTTCGTCGTACCCGCAACGATTCAGCTTGCAGGCGCGGAGATTGAACTCGTCTCGGCCATAAGCAGGGAGACGCGCCTCAAGGCGATCGTCCAGCGCGTCGCGGCCGACTTCGACTACATCATCATCGACTGCCCGCCGAGCCTTGGGCTACTCACGATCAACGCCCTGACGGCGGCCGAGGGCCTTCTCATCCCTATACAGTGCGAGTACTACGCCCTCGAGGGGCTCTCGAAGTTGCTCGATAGCGTCAGACTGGTGAAGACACACTTGAACCCTGAGCTGGAAGTATTCGGTGTTGTTATGACCATGTATGACACCCGGACCCGGCTCGCGCACCAGGTGGTCCAAGAGGTTCGCGATTTCTTCGGCGATAAGGTGTTCGAGACCTTGGTGCCGCGTACCGTCAGGCTGTCCGAGGCACCGAGTTTTGGCCAACCGGTTACCATCTACGATTCTTCCGGCAAGGGCGCGGCCGCTTATCGAGGACTGGCGAAGGAAGTGATCGATCGTGTCTAAGCGCGGTCTTGGCAGAGGTCTCTCGGCGCTGATCCCGAGCGCGTCGCAGGAATCAAATACCAGTCAGGAGGTCACAGAACTCGCCATCGACCTGTTGACCCCAAACCCCGGTCAACCGCGAACCGACATCAACGAGGACCGAGTCGAGGAGCTGGCAGACTCAATCGTCAAAGTGGGAGTGCTTCAGCCTATTCTGGTGCGGCCGCTCGGCGAGAAATACCAGATCGTCGCAGGTGAGAGGCGGTGGAGGGCGTCACGAATCGCCGGCCTGGAGAAGGTGCCGGTTCGTGTTCTCGCCACAGACGAGGTTCAGTCGCTGGAGATCGCCCTCATTGAGAACCTTCAGCGAGAGGACCTGAACTCCATTGAAGAGGCGAGGGGGTATCGCCAGCTGCTGACGGTCCACCAGATGACCCAGGCCGAGCTGGCGGATAAGGTCTCCAAGTCGCGTTCGGCGATCACGAACGCGTTGCGACTGCTCGATCTCCCTGAAGACGTGCAAGAACTTGTCTATGAAGGCCGAATCACCGCCGGGCATGCCCGCGCCGTCCTTTCTGTTCCTGATGAGGAGAGCCGGCTACGGCTGGCTCACAAGATCGCACACGAAGGACTGTCGGTGAGGGAGGCCGAGAACTTGGCGCGACTGCTCGCAGCTGGTCACCAGCCCCGCGAAGCCAAGCCGCCCACGCCAAAGGCGTTCAAGACCGTAGCTCGGTCCCTGCGCAAACGCCTCGCGACGAACGTGCGCGTGCGTCAGGTGAAGGACAAGGGCAAGATAGAAATCGAGTTCCGCGGAGAGGATGAACTAGAGCGCATCTTCCGCGCGCTGACCGAGGGCCCAATGGATGTGGAAGGACCGTCGACGTGAGAAGAAACACAGAGTATCTGCTCATAGGCGTCATTGTCGGTTCAGCCTTGGGGTTCGTCGTGGGACTCCTCTTCGCCCCGGAGAGCGGGGCCAAGACTCGTAGACGTCTGGCCGATGAAGCCATGAGGGCGGCGGAGGCGGCTCGTGCTATTGCGGAACGCGCAGAACAGGCCGCCGAAGTCATCAGCGGTCGTGTGGGTCACTACCTCGGCAAGGATGAAGAGACCGCTTGGCGCAAGGTCAACGAGATCCGTGAGGGAATACGCGGATATACACAGACCCAGACGCCCTAGTGTCAGACGGGCATGCGATTATCGCTCCGGGAGGAGCGAAGAATGACGCTGCACGTCGTAACCGGTAGGGCAAACGCAGGCAAGACGGGCGTTGCTTACAAGCGACTTCGTAGTGCCGTATCTGAGGGCCGGCGGGCTGTTTTGGTGCTGCCCGCGGTACCGGATGTGGAGAGGGCGCGTCGGGAGTTCTCGCAGTCCTCTCAGCTAGGCATAGAGATAACAACGTTCGGAGGTCTGGTCTCCTCGCGCTGGGAGGAGACGGGGGACGGACGAGCCATAGTCACGCCGGCACAGAGGGCCATCCTCCTTGAGCTGCTCTCCAGCGCGACGGGTCAGAGTCGAGGACTCGCTCGGCTGGCGTCTGGATGCGTCGACGCACTCACGGAGGGCTCGGGCTCTGACTGGCGCGCGGTTCGTGGACGTGTCTCGCCAGCAGGAGCTGCCCTCGCAGATCTGCTCGATGCTTATGCTTTGGAGCTTGACCGGCGCGGGCTAGTTGAGATGCCGGAGGCGACACGCCTCCTCGGACAGTGCGTCGGTGAGCAGGGGCAGGTTCTCGTAGTACACAGGTTCACAGACTTCACTCCGTCGCAGGTGGCACTTATACGAGCGATGTCGGAGAAGGACGACGTGACGGTCACGCTAACGTGGGATGAAGAGTTCGCCCCGACCTGCGTTCTCACTGAAATATTGCATGAACTCGGCAAATTCAGCTCTACCCATGTATCGGAGACTACTTCCTATACACCACCCGCTCTCGACAAAGTCGGCAATGAACTCTTCATCGATGCCGGATCCCTGAACCGCGACCCCACCTTGCGACTAGGCCTAGCGGAGGGCGAAGCCGCTCAGGCCCGGCTTGTCGCCGATGAGATCGCGCTCGCCCTCTCGAGCGGCGTCGCGGAGTCCGCGGAACGAATAGCCGTCGTCTGCCGTGACTTGGCGCAGCACTACTCCGCGCTTCGCAGTGCACTCGAACAGGCTGGTCAGGCGGCTCAGTTCGACATGCCAATGCCGTTCGCGGCGGCTCCGCTCGGTGCGGCCTTGCTCGATGGGCTCGCCTTCGCCTTCTCGGGAGAACGCTCAAGGCTGCTGCGGCTGCTGCGATCGCCGTTCTCGGCCGTGGAGCGGCTGGAGGCGCGGAGGCTGGAGCAGCGATGGAGGAAGCGGGGACTG
>DATHUB010000389.1:0-8218 GCA_035462695.1 Coriobacteriia bacterium
GTAATAGTTGGTCAGTGCCGTGGCAAAGACGGCGCCATAACATGCCTCACTGTGCTCCTCGGCAAACGATGCCTGAAGCGCCACGTAGCGAGTAGGAGAATCGGTTGGGAACGCGGCGCGGCGAACCGCGGAACCTGCCCCATCCGCACCCACGACCAGACGGGCGGCAACGCTGGCCACACCGCCCGCGGATGTACGGAAGTGCAGTAGCGGAGATGGCGCGCCCTGATCGAGGCCCGTGAACCGCCACCCAGGCCGATAGTCGCAGTGGTCAGTCGCCAGGGATACGAGCCACGCATCGAAGGCGTGCCGGTCGATGTTCACGTAGTGACGCTGGTAGCGACGCTCCAGGCCGGATTCGCAGTCCAACGCGCGCACTGCGAAGAGTTGTGGGCCAGCCAAGAGCGATGAGGGAACGCCGAGTCCCTGGCGCGCCAACTCCTTCTGCGCGGCGGGCGCGAGTAGTCCACCACAGAGCTTACCGACTCGTCTTGCCATAGGCGAAGTGCTTTCGGAAGAGCCCGCGCAGTCCACGAGCAGAACCCGGTATCGACCGCCAAGCAGTCGGGCCAGGGTGGATCCGGCGGGCCCGGCACCGACGATCGCGACGTCGTACATGTCTGCCTCCTCGTGTTGAGTGAATACGAGGATGCGTCGGGCACGCCCGCCTAAGACGCGTAGTTGCCGAGCGGATTCTGCGCGTTGCCCACCTGTTGACGGACTGTCTCCTGGGGCGGTGCGACGCGAGTTCCATGTCGATGCGAGTCTCGGCCGGCGTGACACTGACGATACGTACGCGAATGGGCTCGCCCAGACGACACGTGCGGCCTCTGTCCTCGCCGATGAGCATGAACCGCTCGGCATCGTGCCGGTAGTAGTCGTCGGACATGCTCTGAACGTGCACGAGGCCCTCGGCCGTGTTCTCGAGCTGGACGAACATGCCGAAAGATGTGACACCGGTGATCGTGCCGTCGAACACCTCATCGAGGTGCTCCGCCATCAGCTCGCACAGCTTGAAGCGTACCGAGTCGTCCTCGGCCATCTCGGCTTCTCGCTCCATGAACGACGCGTGTTCGGTGAGCCAGGTCAGCTCGGGAACCATCTGAACCGAGTTCGGGTCCGTCTCCATGGTTCCGGACAGCTCGGCGCGCAGGAGCCGGTGGACGATCAGGTCGGGATAGCGCCTGATCGGCGAGGTGAAGTGCGTGTAGGCCTGACTTGCCAGCCCAAAATGCCCGTGCAGGAAGTCGACGTAACGCGCTCGCTCGAGCGCGCGCAGCAGCAGCGAGTTGATGAGACGCTTCTCGGGACGTGTGTGCGCGAACCGAATGATGCGCTGGAACGTGGCCGGCGACGCGCCGTCAATGTCCTTGATCGGGTAGTCGAACTCCTTGAGCACGACGGCGACTCTAGCGAGCGCGTCCGGGTCCGGGTCCTCGTGGATGCGGTAGACCATCGGCACTTTCGCATCCCGCATGTGCCCAGCCACGACTTCGTTGGCGAGGATCATCGCTTCCTCGATCATGTTCGTCGCCTGAGTGCGCTCCCTGAGCACCACCTCGGTCGGCTTTCCGGTGTCGTCCAGGCGGAGCTTGGCCTCGACCGTTTCGAAGTCCAAACCTCCCCGAGCCACGCGCCGCTCCCCGATCCGTCCCGCGATGCGAGCGAAGTCGCGGAGGGCATGCTCGCTCTCTTCGTCAGGGAAACTCTCCTCGCCGTCGAGCATCCGCTGCACCTGCTCGTAGTTGAAACGGCGGTCGCTGCGCATCGCCGAGGGATACAGCTCGTAGCCACGGACAACGGCGTCGTTGTCGAGCATGATGTCGACGGTGAACGACAGTCGGTCTTCGTTTGGGTTCAGGGAGCAGATTCCGTTGCTGAGTTCCTCGGGCAGCATCGGGAGCACACGGTCCACGAGGTAGACGCTCGTCGCCCTCTGGCGAGCCTCCTGGTCGATTGCCGAGTCCCAAGGGACGTAGTGACTCACATCGGCGATGTGCACGCCCATCCTGATCTGTCCGTCGACGTGCTCGATGGTGATCGCGTCATCGAAGTCGCGGGCATCCACGGGATCGATCGTGAACGTCAGCCTGTCCCGTATGTCACGCCGCAATGAGTCCTTGGCGAGCGTCTCGGCGACGTCGAGCTTGATCTTGGCCGCCTCCGCGAGCGCCTCATCATCGAACTCCGTGGCGAGGCCGTGCTCGCGGATGATGATCTCGATCTCCACACCGGGATCGCCCTCGTGGCCAACGACCTCGTCGATCACACCTTGAGCGGGATTCTGCCGAGTGGGAAAGGCCGTGAGCCGAGCCACGACGATGTCTCCGCTGCGCGCGTCGCCGATCTCACGCTGCGGGATGAACACCTCGGTGCGAAGACGGCGGTCCGCCGGAATGACGATGCCGATCGCCCCGTGCCTCTCGAAGCGTCCCACCACTTGGGTGTTGGCGCGCTCTATGACGCGCACGACGACACCGCTGCGGCCCCGGCCCCCACGCTTGGCTTCCGGGCGGATGGCCACCGTGTCCCGATGCATGGCCCCGTGTGTGTCGCGCGCGCCGATGTAGTAGTCACCTTCGGGAGAGTCGACAAACCCGTAGCCATGACGCGTCATTGAGATGCGGCCTACGAGGAAGCCGCCCTGCTTCGCTTTGGTGGCCTGTTTCTGCCTGCCCACACCCGCTCCTATGCCGTCCGTCGGTCAGTCCTTGCCGCGCGGCGAACCGTCACGTACAGTGTCCCCCCTCGGTGGTAGAATCACCGGAACCAGTCGCCCCCGTACTACACGGAGCCGCCCATGGACCCCCAGCGTCCACTCGCTCCCTGCCTGATCGGCCGGGGCACCGTCGCCAGCTATCGTGACATGTTGCGCGCCCTCGAGACACTCGAGACGGTGACGTATCGTTTCCTCGTGGACGGCGACGTCATTCACGAGGGCCAAGCGGCGCTCGTGAAGCTGATGGCGGACTCGGAGTCGTCGACGCTCGTCGTCAACGGCTGCCTCTTCCTGAACGTGGCATCGTTCCGCTACCTCGACTTCGAACAGGATGCCGAGGAAACCTGGCGGTTCACTCTGCACGGGGACGGTTCCAACTTGGAGCTCATCGCCGTGCCGGAGGCCGACGAGGAGGCAGCGCCGACCCGACCGCATCTGCTCTCCGAGGAGATGGCCCCGGACTTCGACGCGCTCATCGCTCTGGACGAGGACGACGAAGAAGACTAGGCCGTTCGACCCGAGCGCGTTCATCAGAACCGCCCCGAGTCGGACTACCGGCGTGGCTTCCGCGACTCCAGCGGGTTACCGCGACTTCCGCGACACTCCGGAGCTAGCGAGCTGACGCCGCCAGCTGGAGTGCACGCGCCAGCTGCGTGTCGGTCGCCTCGCTCGCCTGCTTCTCGAGGTCCATCTTCACCACTACGTCGGGCTTGAGACCCTTGCCGTCGATGGAGCGGCCCTTTGGCGTCAGGTAGTGGGCGATGGTGAACTTGACGGCCGAACCGTCTTCGAGCTGCTCTACCGTCTGGACGCTGCCCTTGCCGAAGGTAGTCTCGCCCACCAGCGTGGCGCGATTGTGGTCCTGAAACGCGCCCGCGACGATCTCGCTCGCGGAAGCGCTGTTCTCGTTGACCAGCACGATCAGCGGATCCGAGGTGACCTGTCCGCCCGTGACCATGCTGACTCTGGCCTTCTTGCCGCGCTCCTTGACTTGGACCACGGCACCGTCCTTCACGAACAGGGATGTGACATCGATAGCCTCATCGAGCAGACCGCCGGGATTGTCCCGCAAGTCGAGGACATACGATTTCGCTCCCCGCTTGGCGAGGCTCTTCACCGCTTTGGATATGTCGTCGGAGGACTTCGCGTTGAACTGGCCAAGACGGATGTAGCCCACGTTCCCTTTCAACTTGCTTTCGATGTTAGGGAGTTCGATCATGGCGCGCTCGATCGTGACCTCGTACTCTTTGGCCTTCACGCCCTTGGCGGCCGGGCGCTCCATCACGAGCTTGACGGTGGTGCCCTCTTTGCCGCGCACGCGCTTCACAACTTCTTGATTGGTCCATTTGTCGCGACGCACACCGTCGATCTCGACGAAGGTATCGCCCGCTTTGAGGCCGCCCTTCGCGGCCGGTGTCTTCTCGTAGACCTCGACGACGTACGACGTGCCGTCCTTCTCGCCGAGAACGACGCCGATTCCGCCGAACTCGCCCATGCTCTCTTCGTTGAAGAACTCGAAGTGGCGCGAGTCGAAGTAGAGGGCGTACTTGTCCCCGGTGCTGTCGAGCAGTCCCTGGATCGCGCCTGCGGTCGCAGTCGTCTCGCTCGGCGGCTTGAGAGCCTGATCCTGAAGGAGCGCGTCGACCTCTTCGACCTTCGCCCCGATGCCGGCGTCCGAAGGATCGGAGGTCATTATGTTGATCGGTCGGTCATCCTTGGCTATCACGTAGCCGCCGATGAAGCCGCCTGCGCCGAGAATGACGGCGATAGAGACCGCGACTATGGCCTTGATTGCTTTGCTCATGTGGCTATCGAGTCCTCAGAGTTAGTTGGGGGTGTTAGACCCTTAGATACCGCCTCATGGCGAGAGTCGAGCCGAGAAGCCCGATGAACACTCCGGCGATGATGAGGGCCGCGGAAATCTGACCCATCGCACCCCCGGAAAGGGTCACGGCGAGGAACGGCACCGCCTCGGCAAGCCTTGGCAAGATGGCCGCCTGCAGAGCGAGTAGCGAGAGGATGGCCAAGACCGCCCCGATGAGAGCCTGCATGATGCCCTCGAGCAGGAATGGCGTCCTGATGAACCAGTTGCTCGCGCCGACGAGTCGCATGATGCCTATCTCTTTGCGGCGAGCGTAGATCGCAAGGCGAATCGTGTTGTTGATGAAGATGAGACTCACAACCGCGAGCATCGCTACGAAGACTATCTCGATGATGCGGATGACCCGGGTAAACGCGAAGAGCTTGTTCACGATCTGCTGTCCGTACTTGAGCGACTCCTCCGGGTTGTCCGGGCGATCGCACACGGACAGGAAGACCTGGTTCTGAATGATCTTGTCCACCATCTGCTGGACCGTGCGCGGGTCTTTCAGCGCGACGTCGAGCGAGGCCGGGAGCGGGTTGCCCTCGATCTGCTCGATGATATCGGGGCTGTTGGCCATGTCCTGTTTGAACTTGTCCAGCGCCTCTTTCTTACTCGTGTAGTCCACGGTATCGACCAGTGGGTCGGCAAGCAGCTGCTTCTGCAGCGTGTTTACGTCCTCGGTCGCGGCGCCGTCCTTGAGGAAGACCTGGATCGTGACCTTGTCCTCGACACTCTGGACGATGCTGTTCACGAGCACACCGGTGACGAGGAAGATGCCCACGAGCAGCAAGGAGAGGTAGATCGTGATGACCGCTCCGAAGCTCATCACCCAGTTGCGTCGGAAGTTCTGCCAGGACTCCTTGGCGAAGTACCCGATGTTAATCGACATAGCCGTACACCCCTCGGTCCTGGTCGCGGATAACGCGGCCGCCTTCGAGGGCGATGACGCGCCGGCGCATGTTGTCGACCATATCGCGGTCATGCGTCGCGACGAGCACCGTGGTGCCCGTCTTGTTGATGCGCTCGAGCAACTTCATGATGCCGAGCGAAGTCTGAGGGTCGAGGTTGCCCGTCGGCTCGTCACAAAGCAGGAGCGGCGGCCGGTTCACGAACGCCCTGGCGATCGAGACCCGCTGCTGCTCTCCGCCGGACAGCTCATCCGGGAGACTGTGGATCTTGTCTTCCAGGCCAACGAGTCGGAGTACCTCGGGAACCTGAGTACGGATGACGTGCTTGCTCTTGCCGATGACCTCGAGCGCGAACGCGACGTTCTCGAAAGCCGTCTTGTTGGGCAGCAGCTTGAAGTCCTGGAATACGCAGCCCATGTTGCGGCGCAGGTAGGGAATCTTCCAGTTCTTCAGCTTCACGAGGTCTTGCCCGGCCACGATGATCTGGCCGCGGCTCGGAAGCAACTCGCGCAGAAGCAACCGGATGAAGGTCGACTTTCCTGAGCCGGAGTGACCGACCAGGAATACGAACTCGCCCGACTGGATTTCGACGTTGCAGTCGTCGAGGGCCGGCTTCTCCGGGATATAGAACTTGCTCACGCCACGAAGGGCGATCATTGAGGGCCCGCTACGTGCCGGCGGACCGATTTCAGGCGTCGGCTGCGCCGGCGCTGAAGCTGTCTCACTCAAGGGAGGCTCCGTTTCAAATGCGACGATTTCCCGCGGGCAAGTGTAGCAAACAAGCCGCCAGCGGCTGTCGGCAATGCCGCATCCGGTTGTGTTGATTCAGTGTAGTGGCTAGGCGATAAGCTCGTGCACTGCCGCCACGATGTCACGCGAGGTGAGGCCGAAGTACTCCATCAGCTCGGCCGGCTCACCCGACGTGCCAAATACATCGGCGACACCGACGCGACGAGTGGGAACGGGGCATGCCTCGGACAGGACCTCGGAAATGGCCGAGCCCATGCCGCCGAGAACCGAATGCTCCTCGGCAGTCACAATGCGCCCGGTCTTGCTCACGCTCGCAACCAGTGTCTCGACATCGAGCGGCTTGATCGTCGCCACGTCGATCACCTCGGCCGAGACCCCCTCGGCTTCAAGAAGCTCCGCCGCCTGCAGCGCCTCGTGGACCTCGACTCCACACGCCGCGATAGTCACGTCGGAGCCCTTGCGCAGCACGTACGCCTTGCCGACCTCGAAATCGAAGTCTGCCGCGTACACCTCAGGAAGGCCGGCTCGTCCCAGCCTGATGTAGAAGGGTCCCGGCGTCATTGCCGCGGCACGCAGGGCGCCCTTGGCCGAATTGAAGTCGCACGGCACGAGCACCCGCATGCCCGGTAGCACGCGCATGAGCGCGAGGTCTTCGATCATCTGGTGGCTACCACCGTCGGGACCCACGGTGATGCCCGAGTGGGTGGGCGCCAGCTTCACGTTGAGTTCTGAGTAGCAGACAGTGTTGCGGACCTGGTCGTATGCACGTCCGGTGGCGAAGACGGCGAAGGAACCGGTGAAGGCGATCTTGCCACTGACGGCCAGACCGGCTGCGACGTCGATCATGTTCTGCTCGGCTATGCCGACGTTGAAGAAGCGCTCGGGGAAAGTGTCGCCGAGCTTCGCAGTCGTGGTCGACTTTGAAAGATCGGCCTCCACGACGACGACGTCGACGCCCTCGGCTGCCAGCTCGACGAGTGTCTCGCCGTAGGCCTCACGTGTTGCTCTGCTCACGCGTCGCTCCTCTCGGTTGCCGAGATCTCGGCGAGTGCTCGTTCGGTCTCGTCGGCCGAGGGTGCTTTGCCGTGCCAGCCTGCTTGGTCTTCCATGAAGGACACGCCCTTGCCCTTGATCGTGCGCGCCACAACCACAGCGGGAGTACCCCGGTGCGCTCTAGCCTGCTCCAGGGTCTGCTTGAGGGCCGTTACGTCGTGGCCGTCCACCTCGAATGTCTTCCACCCGAAGGCGGAGAACTTGGCAGCCACACCTCCAAGACACATGACCTCGTTACAAGCGCCGTCAATCTGCAACCCGTTCTCGTCGACTATGGCGACGAGGTTATCCAGGCCCATGTGGGCGGCGAACATCGCCGCCTCCCACACCTGCCCCTCCTGGAGTTCACCATCGCCCATGAGCACGAAGACCGTTCTGTCCTCGAGGTGGGGCTCGTCGACGGCGCCCCCACGCAGGCCCGCGGCCAGTCCGGAAGCGATCGAGAGGCCTTGGCCCAGCGAACCCGTCGAGACCTCGACACCAGGGGTCTTCTTGCTGTCCGGGTGCCCCTGGAGAATCGAGCCCAGCTTGCGCAGCGTGCCGAGATGGTCGCGACCGAAATAGCCGGCCTCCGCCAGCGCGGCGTAGAGCACCGGCGCGGCATGGCCCTTCGAAAGTACGAACCGATCCCGTGCCGGCCATGTGGGGTTCGTCGCGTCGTGGCGCAGGACCTCGCCGAAGTAGAGCGTGGCCAAGATGTCGGCGGCGGAGAGAGAGCCTCCGGGGTGACCGGAGCCCGCCTGCGCGATCATCTCGACGATGTCGCGACGCATGCGCCTCGCGGCGCCGGCAACCCGCTCGGCATCGAATACGGCGTCTGTCATGAAGTCATCCTCATTTCCTTGAACCCCTCGCCTATCGTTTCGTGCACGTCGCTGATGACCACCATAGCGGTCGGGTCTACGGTTGCAACGATGCGTTTCA